>JANXPQ010000209.1 GCA_025357235.1 Betaproteobacteria bacterium | reverse complement strand
CTCGGCGCCCGCGTGATGCTGACCGACGACCCCTGATGCAGCGTATTCCACCACTTGACCGAAAAATAAATGATCGGCACGTTGATGACGCCCACCAACGCCAGCACGGCGGACGCCTTGTCGGCGCGGCGCGGATCGTCGATCGCGGCAACCAGCGACAGATAGCCCAGATAGAGGAAAAGCAGGATCAGCTCGGAAGTCAGGCGTGCATCCCATACCCACCAGGCGCCCCACGTCGGGCGGCCCCAGAAAGCGCCGGTCCACAGCGCGATGAACGTCATCAGGGCGCCGGTCGGCGCCAGGGCACGCGCCATCATCGACGACAGGCGGGTATTGAATGCCAGGCCCATGCCAGCCCAGAACGCCATGACCACATAGATGAACATCGACATCCATGCTGCCGGCACATGGATGAAAATGATCCGATAGGCGTCGCCCTGCTGAAAATCGGTGGGCGCGGCGAAAAGCGCTATGTACAACCCGATCAGGGCCAGGACGACGGCGATACCCATGAACCACGGCACCATTCTTCCGGCTAGCGGATAGAAGGTCTGCGGCGCGGAATACTTCAACCAGTTCATGTCGCGGCTCTATTCCAGTGAAATTCTCAGTGCCATTGCGGTTGCCCACGGCGCGAAAACCAGCGCGGCCAGTGACATCGCGCCCAGCAGGGACAAATGCCCCGTTACTCCCATCCCGGTTGCCGATGCCGTCACCGCCCCCGCGCCAAACACCAGCACCGGCACATAAAGCGGCAAAACCAGCAACGCAGTCAGCGCCCCGCCGCCGCGCACGCCGAGGGTCAACGCCGCGCCCACGGCACCGATCAACGAAAGCGCCGGCGTTCCGATCAGCAGCGACACCATCAATATGGCCAACGCATCGCCGGGCAAATCGAACTGCAGCCCCAGCAAGGGTGCAACCAGCACCAGAGGCAGCCCGGTCGTCAGCCAGTGCGCCAGGACTTTCGACAACACCAGCAGCGTCAACGGCTGCGGCGTCAGCACCACTTGCTCCAGCGTGCCATCGGCGTAATCGGCCCCGAACATGCGCGCCAGCGACAACATCGCCGCGAGCAGCGCGGCCACCCAGACCACGCCCGGCGCAATTTCGCGCAGCGTATCCGGTTCCGGACCGACACCGAGCGGAAACAGGCTCACCACGATCACGAAAAAGAAAAACGTCGTCAGCACGTCGCTGCGCCGGCGTGCCGCGATCAGCAGATCGCGGGCCACAACGGCGCGGCAGGCGCCCCCCGCCGTCGCGGCCAACTACTGCACTCCCAATTCGAGCGACCGCACCTGCACGCCCGCGAACTCGACTTCCTGGTGCGTCGTGAAAATCGCCATGCCGCCGCGACGCAGGTGATCGACCACAACGGCCGCTACCCGCGCAACCGAAGCGGCATCGAGCGCCGCGAACGGCTCGTCGAGCACCCACAGCGGTTGGTCCGCGGAAAATCCAAGCCTGCAAAGCGCGACCCGGCGCTTCTGCCCCTGGGACAATAACCTTGCGGGAAGGTCCGCAATCGCAGCGAGACCTTGTCCGGCCAGCACCTCGCGCAGCGCCGGCTCGCCGGCATTCGTGCCGGCGAGCGCCAGCACGTAACGCAGGTTCTCGACCGGGGTGAGATCGTCCTTGAGGCCGTTGGCGTGGCCGAGGAACACCAGATTGCGCCGGTAGTCCTCGCCCAACGCGCCAATCCGCCCGTCGTTCCAGAGAATTTCACCTGCCTCCAGCGGGGACAGGCCGGCGAGCATTCTCAGCAAGCTGGTCTTGCCGCTGCCGTTCTCTCCGCCGACGCGCAACGCCTGTTTGGCTTCCAGTCGAAACGACAGATCATGGAACAGACGCCGGTTGCCGCGGGTACATTCGATCTGACGGGCCTGAAGCATTGCTTTTGGGACGACCGGATTCCGGGATGACGATGACGCGGGCGCGCCATTATAACCGAGCCCCGCAGCCGGCCCGGCGGATTGCGGAGGATCAGTTCGCGGCCGCCGCGCAGGCGCGGCGCATGCTCTCGCCACCCGGCGCGTCGGGATTGACCCACTCGAAACTGATCTGGGCATCCGGCGTCCGGTATACGTCCGTCACTTCGCCCCCGGCCATGGCGCCGCGGTACAGCGTCGTTTCGACGTTGGCGCGGCCGCCTTTCTTGCAGTCGTAGCGCGTGAGCCGCGTTGCCGACAGATAGGGCTTGATCGGCCGGCGCGTGAGCTGAATTTCAGGAAAATTCCACAACAGCAGGACTTCGACGGTGTCGCCGTCGCGCTTCAGGCTGTCGCGGTCGAAATAGAAAACCGATTCGGCATCGCCGCTGATTTCCACCCATTCGCGTGCGGCAGCGGCCATCGGCAGAAGGAACAGGACAAACAAGACAATTCGCATGGCTCCGGTATCGCGTATATGACTCGCGGCGAAGACTACCTTTGTACGGCGGCGCACTCAAGCGACGGCGACGATCAGTTTTTCGATAAGCGGCGCGCGATTGTCCGGATATTTGGCGCTGCACAATCCCGCCCGACTGTTTATACTTTTTCAGCGGGTACTCGACAGATTACCCTGCAACGCTTCAAGCCGCGGGCGCGGCGCCATTTTTTACCATAAGGGCGCTTTTAATGGAAGAACGTGTGATCCGCATCTTGCTCGTCGAAGATTCCGAGGAGGACGCCAAGATTATTCTCGCCACGCTGGCTTCCGGCGGTTTCTCGGTCGTCAGCCGGCGGGTGGACAGCGCCGAACAACTGCGCAGGGCATTGCAGTCGGACGATTGGAGCATGGTGCTGTCCGACTTCAATCTTCCCAGCTTCAGCGCAATCGAGGCGCTCGACATTCTCAGAACTGTGGGAGCGCAGGTGCCGATGATCGTGGTGACCGGTGCAATCGGCGAGGAGTCGGCCGCCGCAGTGATCAAGGCCGGGGCAACCGATCTTGTGACGAAACAAGGTTTGCATCGATTGATTCCGGTGGTCGAGCGCAACCTCCGGGAACTCGATTCGCAGCGCCAATACGAAGCAGCGCTCGCGGCCCTGAACGAAAGCGAGGCGCGCTTCCGGGCAATAGCGGCCAATCTGCCCGGCGTAGTGTTCCAGGCCCTTCTCTATGACGATGGCAGCGCCGATCTCGCGTATGTCAGCGAGGGCAGCCATCTCGTCCTGGGCGTTACTTCGGACGTATTGATGAGTCACCCGGAATTGTTTCTCGAAATGATCCTGCCGGAGGACCGCAACAGCTTCATCGCGATGCGTATCCATTCTGCCACCCAGCTGGCGCCGCGTAACTGGGAGGGCCGCATCCGCATCGGTGCCAACGGCCAGGAAGTCAAATGGGTAAACCTGCGCGCCAGCGTGCGCAGACTGTCTTCCGGCGTCGTGATCTCGGACGGCATCATTTCCAACATCACTGAAAGCAAGCTCGCCCAGCACGCCATCGAAGGACAGCAACAGCAATTGCGGCAGCTGGCTTCGCACATCGAGCGCGTCAAGGAAGAGGAACGCGGCCACGTCGCCCGGGAAATCCATGACGATCTGGGCGGCACGCTGACGGCAGCGAAGATAGACCTGGCCTGGATACGGGGACGTCTCAGCCCGGACCAGGCTGCGCTCGCGGAAAAGGCGGATGCGATGGCAGCGCTCCTGGATTCGGCCATCGACGCGACCGGCCGCATATCACGCAGCCTGCGCCCTCTGGTCCTCGACTACGGCGTGGCGGCGGCAATCGAATGGCAAGTCAAGGAATTCAGGAAGCGCATGGGCATAACCTGCGATTTCGTCTGCTCGCGCGAGGATATCGTGCTGGATCGGGAGCTTTCCACGGCGCTGTTCCGTATCTTCCAGGAAACGCTGACCAATATCGCCAAACATGCCGGGGCATCTCACGTCGACATTTCGCTCGAGGACGACGGCAGCGCAATACTGCTGACCGTTACCGACGACGGCCATGGCATCAACCCGGGCGATATGCAGAAAAACGGCTCCTATGGCATCCGCGGCATGCGCGGCATGCGCGAACGCGCGGACTTTCTCGGAGGTACCATCGATATCTCGGGCGCATTCGGCGCCGGCACGCAAGTGCGCGTATGCTTGCCAGCCAAGCGCCCCTCACACGCGCCGGAATTCTAGCGAAAGAACTCTGGGGCGACGCAAAAAAACTCCAATCCTATCCTCCCTATCCTCCCTATCCTCACTCTGATCATGATCCGCCTGCTCATTATCGACGACCACGCCATCGTGCGCCACGGCCTTCGCCAGGTCGTTTCGGAATCCACCGACATCGAAGTGGCCGCGGAAGCGGGCTCCAGCGCGGAAGCCGTGCGGTTGCTGCGCGAG
>JANXPQ010000163.1 GCA_025357235.1 Betaproteobacteria bacterium | reverse complement strand
CCAACTGAAGCACCGTCATTCTAAACCAACGACGCATGTCCTCCGCCGCTTCCACGCCGAAAATTTCCGACCTGGCCGTCGACCGTGCAACGCGATTGTCACGCTATGTGCGCGACCTGCTGTCCGCAGAACCGGCGCTGGCGGCCTCGGTCCCGCTGGATGCACCGCTGGGCCGCGCCTGGATGCGCGCGCAGATCGAGGACCAGGACCATGACGACCCGACCCTGAAGACCGCGCTGCGCCGGCTGCGCAAGGCCGTCATGCTGGCATTGATCACGCGCGACCTCGACGGTCGCGCGGACCTCGCGGAAGTGATGACCACCGTCACTGCGCTGGCCGAAGAAACCGTGGGCGCGGCGGCGGCGGGCCACGCCCGCTGGCTGGCAAAGGAGTTTGGCAATCCGTTGGGCGCAACCTCGGGGAAAAGGCAACAGCTGCACGTCGTCGCGATGGGCAAGCTGGGCGGCGGCGAACTCAATGTGTCTTCCGACATCGACATCGTGTTCGTCTACCCCGAGGAGGGCGAAACCGACGGTGCGAGGCGCATTTCCAACCATGAGTTCTTCATCCGGCTCGCGCGCCGGATCATAGCCGCGATCGCCGAGGTCACGGCGGACGGGTTCGTGTTCAGGGTGGATACCCGGCTGAGGCCTTACGGCGACAGCGGACCGCTCGCCGTCAGTTTCGACATGCTCGAGGAGTATTTCATCACCCAGGGGCGCGAATGGGAGCGCTACGCCTGGGTCAAGGCACGGTCCGTTACCGGTGAGTCGGCAGCGGAACTGGATGCCGTCGTGACGCCGTTCGTCTACCGGCGCCACCTGGACTACAGCGCCATCGCGAGCCTGCGCAGCCTGCATGCACAGATCCGCCAGGAAGTGCAGAAGCGCGAAATCGCCGACAACATCAAGCTCGGCCCGGGCGGCATCCGCGAAATCGAATTCCTGATCCAGGTATTCCAGATCATCCGCGGCGGGCGCGAACCGGCGTTCCGGATGCGCCCAACGCTGAAGGCGCTGGCGCTGCTCGGCGAAAAACACATTCTGCCGGCGGCAGCCGTCGAAGAACTGCGCGCGGCGTACGTCTACCTGCGCAATCTCGAGCATCGTTTGCAATACCTGGACGATCAGCAAACGCAGATGCTGCCACGCGCGGATGAAGATCGCGCGCTGGTCGCCGAAATGATGGGTTGCGCGCACTACGCCAGCCTGCGCCAGGAACTGGATGCGCACCGCGCCGTCGTGTCACGGCATTTCGAGGCGATATTCGCCGGCGTCAGGGAAAACGGGGTGGCGCAGGACCATTCCGGCCACTGGCTGCAGGCGCTATCCCGGGAAGACGCGCTTGCGCGCATAGCCGGCATGGGCTTCGACGATGCGCAGCGCATCTACACCCGGCTCATGGAGATCCGGGGCAGTGCGCGCTATCGCCGCATGGCGGCATCCAGCCAGGCATTGCTGGACCGGCTGATTCCGCAATTGCTGGAAACGGCTCGGGAGCTGCCGAATCCGGATGCGACGTTCGAACGCATGCTCAATGTCGTGGACAGCATCGGCCGGCGCGAAGCTTATCTGGCCCTGCTCCTCGAATATCCGAACGCAACCGCCCGGCTTGCGCGCCTGGCATCGGCGAGTCCCTGGGCCGCCGACTACCTGGCGCTGCACCCGGTGCTGCTCGATGAACTGATCAACCCGCAGGGCGGCAGCGACGTGCCGGACTGGCCGTTGCTGCGCGTGGGACTGCGCACCAGCCTGGACGAGCACGACGGCAACACGGAACGGCAGATGGACATCCTGCGCCACTTCAAGCAGGCGCAAACGCTGCGCCTGCTCGCGCTCGACCTTGCCGGCGCGTTGTCGCTCGAAACGTTGTCCGACCACCTCAGTGACCTTGCCTGCACGGTGCTCGAAGAAGTGCTGAGGCTTGCGTGGAACGCTCTGCGCGTGCGTCATCGCGAACAACCGCAGTTTGCGATCGTCGGCTACGGCAAACTCGGCGGCAAGGAACTCGGCTATGCGTCCGACCTCGACATCATTTTTCTCTACGATGACGAGGATCAGGCTGCACCGGAAATCTACGCGCGCCTGGCCCAGCGCATCAATACCTGGCTCGCCAGCGCAACGTCGGCCGGCGTGCTCTACGAAACCGATCTGCGATTGCGGCCCAACGGGGCGGCCGGGCTGCTGGTGAGCCAGCTCGACTCCTTCCGGGACTACCAGTTCGAAAAAGCCTGGGTGTGGGAACACCAGGCGCTCACGCGCGCCCGCTTCGTTGCCGGCGATGCAGGAATCGGCGCGCGTTTCGAGCGCATTCGCACGGACGTCCTATGCCGCCCGCGCGATCCCGCCGCATTGGCAAGAGAAATCCTGTCCATGCGCGACAAGATGCGCCAGGCACACCCGAATGCCGGCGGGATGTTCGATCTCAAGCACGATCGCGGCGGCATCGTCGACGTCGAGTTTGCGGTGCAATTCCTGGTATTGGGCCATGCGCACCGGCATGCGGAGCTGGCCGGCAACATAGGCAACCTGGCGCTGCTTAAGCTCGCCGCGCGCCTGGGTCTGCTGCCGGACGACATTGCAGAGGGCGCGCATGCTGCCTACCGGGAATTGCGCAAGCTGCAGCATGCCATGCGGCTGCAAGGCGAGCGCTACGCGCGTGTCGAACTCACCGCTGTGGCGCGGCACGCGCAGGCAGTGCTGCGACTCTGGGAGCAGGTATTCGGCGGCATCCGGCGGGCGCCGGCTCAGTCGGAATAGAGCTTGCCCGACAGGCGATACGTGGTCGTGCTGCCTTTACCCTTGATTTCGATGTCCAGCGGCGCATCGCAGGAATAGCGATGCCCGAGCCGGCGGAAAGTCGTCTTGTCCACCAGGATCGTGCCGGCTTCGGCTTCGGATGTCAGCCTGCTGGCGAGGTTAACCGTGTCGCCCCACAAATCGTAAATGAAGCGAGTGGCACCAATCACGCCTGCGATGGCGGGACCGGTTGCGATGCCGATATGGAGCTGCACGCCCAGTCGGCGCATCTGCGGATCGGATCTGGTCAGCTCGATCATCTCCAGAGCCATATCCGCCACATGGTCGGCATAGTTGAGCCGGTTCTCCGCCAGACCGCCGACGACCATGTAGGCATCGCCGATGGTCTTGATCTTGTCCAGTCCGTGCTGCTCGGAGAGCCGGTCGAAACGCGTGAATACTTCGTCCAGGAAGGACACGACCTGGTTCGGCGTCAACTCCTCGGCCAGCCGGGTGAAATTCACCACGTCTGCAAACATCACCGAGACGTCGGCAAATCCGTCGGCAATGGTGCCCGGCTGATGCTTCAAGCGCTCGGCCACATGCGCCGGAAGGATGCTGAGCAGCAGTTTTTCCGATTTCTCGCGCTCGGCATGCACCAGATCGTGCTGCTCGGCGAGTCGCCCCTCGAAGCGGTCGCGCTCCTGCACGAAATGCCGGAGCAGCAGATAGACCATGGTGGAGATGATCGTGAAATTCATCACGAAGAACACCGCCACCGTTTTCATCGGTATGCCGGACTCCTGCCCTTGGGCAAGAAAGAAATCGAATACACCGGACAGGATCGTGAGTACGACATAGGCAATGAACCAGGGGATCGACTCGCGCGGTCCGTAGCAGACCATGGCGCCCACCGGCGCCAGCAACGCCAGCAGGGCGATTCCGGAAGAACTCACGAAACTGCCGATCGACCACTGGATGACAAACGGAAAGAAGAGAAACAGCGAAAGCTGCGCCACCCGGAAGAAATTGAAATTACGGGTGCGCAGGTAAATGGCCAGGACCGCGGCGGAGACGACCTGGAAGCCGAGCGGAACGGAAGTCGGCAGCTTCAGCCCCATCCACCAGTAGATCAGCAGCCAGAGGATGGCGGCCATGTTCATCAGGCCGCTGGCGAACATCAGCAGCGTTTTGCGCAGCCTGAGTTCGTCGCTGTCGGTTTCGTCGATCGCTGCTGCGCCGAGACGGGCGATCAGGCCACGTCCGGGAATGACAGCACGATTGGAGGATTCAGCCATGAATGCTGGATGTCAAGGACTTCGGAGGTTGAAAGCGTTGTTCTTTTCCGGCGGCACCGGCGGTGCATGCAAGGTGCCAAGAGTAATGCATGCGGTCTCCTTCCGGCAAGGCGCGCATATCTTACGCGACGGCGCACTCATCAAAATCCCCCGCCTGCGCTAGAATTACCCCTTTTTCCAGGGAGTAGAGCAACATGTCGATGGCCGACCGCGACGGTGTGATCTGGTACGACGGCAAAATGGTTCCGTGGCGCGAGGCCAATACGCACGTGCTCACCCATTCGCTGCACTACGGACTCGCGGTATTCGAAGGCCTGCGCGCGTACAAGACCGCCAGCGGCACGGCGATCTTCCGGTTGAAGGAACATACCGAGCGCATGTTCAACTCGGCACACATCTACATGATGAAAATTCCCTTTGACCGGGAAACGCTGATGGCGGCGCAAAAGGAAGTGGTGCGGGCCAACAACCTCGATTCCTGTTACGTGCGTCCGATCGCCTTCTATGGTTCCGAAAAAATGGGCGTATCGCCCAAAGGCGCCAAGGTGCACGTAGCCATCGCCGCGTGGCCGTGGGGCGCTTACCTCGGCACCGAAGGCTTGGAGAAAGGCATCCGCGTGAAGACGTCGTCGTATGCCCGCCACCATGTCAACGTGTCCATGTGCCGCGCCAAATATTCCGGTACCTATGCCAACTCGATCCTAGCCAACATGGAAGCGACCGAGCACGGCTATGACGAAGGCCTTTTGCTGGACGTGGACGGTTTCGTCGCCGAAGGCGCGGGCGAGAACCTGTTCATGATCAAGAACAACCGGATCGTCGAACCGGAACTCAATTCCGCCTTGATCGGCATCACCCGCGACTCGGTGATCCAGCTCGCCGGCGACCTGGGTTACACCGTCGATGCGAAACGCATCACGCGCGACGACCTGTACATCGCCGACGAAGTGTTTTTCACCGGCACGGCCGCCGAAGTGACGCCGATCCGGGAAGTGGATGGGCGCACGGTCGGCGCAGGAAAGCGCGGCCCGCTTACCGAGAAACTGCAGGCGATGTTTTTCGATGTCGTCAACGGCCGTTCGGAAAAGTATCGCCACTGGCTGCACTACGTCTGAACGCCATGGAACCGGCCGCCAGGAACAGCAACAAGCAAAAGCAGGTCGAGATCACGGCGGCCGACATGCCGCTGCACTGTCCGCTGCCGTCGCAATTGTTGTGGAATTCGCATCCGCGCGTGTTCCTGCCGATAGGCGACAATGGCGAAGCCTTGTGTCCTTATTGCGGGACACGGTATGTGCTTCGCGGCGCGGCAAAGTCGGCGCACTGAACCGAAATCCTCACCACGAAGAACACGAAGGAACGCGAAGAAAATCCAAGAAGTCACTCGACAGAAACGGTGTATGGCGCGGCGTTGAAAAGATTCCCTTCTCGCAGGATAGTTCTGAGCCTAAAGACGTTCTCCTTACTTCGCGTCTGCGTCTCCGATTGCCAAGAACGTCAGCGATTTATTTTCCTGTCTCGCTTTTCCTCGTGTTCTTCGTGTCTTCGTGGTGAGAATTGGAGCTCTCTGCCATGACCAGGATCCTGGTCGTGGCGCCGTCCTGGGTCGGCGATGCGCTGTTGTCGCAACCCCTGCTCACGCTACTGAAGCAACGCGACCCCGGCTCGACAATCGATGTGCTCGGCCCGGGCTGGGCATTGCCGATCTTCCGGCGCATGCCGGAAGTAAGCGAGGCCATCGAAAGTCCATTCGCGCACGGCGAGCTTGCCCTGCGCAAACGCCTGCAGATCGGCCGGAATATGCGTGCCCGCAATTACGATCGCGCCTACGTGCTGCCGAATTCCTTCAAATCGGCACTGGCGCCGCTGTTCGCCCGCATTCCGGAGCGCATCGGTTTCGTCGGCGAATCCAGGCACTTGCTGCTGACGGATGCGCGCAAGCTCGACGCGCGTGCGCTGCCGCTGATGGCACAGCGATTTGCATATCTGGCCGCACCGCGCGGCGCCGCAGTCGAAGGCGCGCTGCCGAATCCACGACTGCGCGTCGAATCCACGGAGCGGAATAGCCTGACCGCGAATCTTGGGCTCGTGAGCCCGTCGCGCCTGGTATGTTTCTGCCCCGGTGCCGAATACGGGCCGGCCAAACGCTGGCCACCGCAGTATTTCGGCGAACTCGCCGCCGCGCTGGCTGCGGAGGGAAATACGGTCTGGATTGTCGGTTCTTCCAGGGAAAGCGACATCGGCGAAGCGATTCGCGCAAGCAGCGCAGGCGTTGCGCTGAATCTCTGCGGACGCACGACGCTCGACCAGGCCGTCGTGTTGTTGTCCGCGGCAGACATGGTCGTGACCAACGATTCCGGCCTCATGCATGTCGCGGCGGCGCTCGATCGCCCGATGGTCGCACTTTACGGCTCGAGTTCGCCCGCGTTCACGCCACCGCTGTCCGCGCGCGCGCGCATCCTCAAACTCGATGTCCCCTGCAGCCCATGCTTCAAGCGCGTGTGTCCGCTGGGGCATTTCGACTGTATGATGAAACTCATGCCGGGCCGCGTACTTGCCGAAATTCACGGCCTCGCCGAAATTCACAGTCACCCCGCGACGTGATCACCAAAAATTACGCCACTCCCCAGGATGCGGAGCAGGCTTTTTACCGCGCCTTCGAGCTCGCCGACCTCGTCGAAATGATGGCAGTCTGGGCCGAGGAAGAAGACATCGTTTGCGTGCATCCCGGCGGTGGACGCCGCAGCGGCGTTGTCGAGGTGCGCGAATCCTGGCGGCAGATGTTTTCCCAGGGGCCGCGTCTGCGCTTCCGGCTCACGGGAAACCGCGTTTTCGCCGGACGCATGATGTCCGTACACAGCGTGTACGAACATGTGACGGTGGCGGGCGATCCACGACCGACCAATCCGGTCCTCTCCACGAATATCTATGTGCTCACCGATCGCGGCTGGCGCATGCTGGTCCATCACGCCTCTACGCTCGCGCCCGAAGCCGTGCCGCAGGAAGCCCCACCGTCCGTCCTTCACTGATGCGGCCCTACCGCGCGCCCTGGTGGCTGCCGGGAGGCCACCTGCAGACCCTCTATCCGTATTTCCTGCTCAGGCGCAGTCCGCCACCTTATCGTCGAGAACGCTGGGAGACGCCCGACGGCGACTTCATCGATCTCGATTGGATGGACAACCGCGACAACCATGCCCCGCTGGTGGTGTTATTCCACGGCCTCGAAGGCGGATCGGACAGTCACTATGCAACTGCGCTCATGCGTGCGGTTGCGCGCCACCACTGGCGCGGTGTCGTCGTCCATTTCCGCGGCTGCAGCGGCGAACCCAACCGGTTGCCGCGCGCGTATCACTCGGGGGACGCCGACGAGATCGGCTGGATACTACGGCGCCTGCGCGAACTCAATCCCGCAACCGCCTTGTTCGCGGCCGGCGTATCGCTGGGCGGCAATGCTTTACTGAAATGGCTGGGACGCGAACAGACGTCCGCGCGCGCAATTGTCGATGCTGCGGCAGCCGTTTCGGCGCCGGTCGAGCTGATGACGGCCGGAGACCGGCTGGGCACGGGCGTGAACCGGCTCTATGGCCATCATTTCCTGCAAACGCTGAAGACAAAAAGCCTGGCGAAACTGCAACGCTTCCCGGGACTGTACGACGCCAACATCGTGCGATACGCGCGCACGTTGCGCGAATTCGACAATGTCGTGACGGCGCCTTTGCACGGCTACCGCGACACCGACGATTACTGGACGCGCGCAAGCAGCAAACCCGATCTGGGCCGCATAGCGGTGCCGACGCTGATCGTGCATGCGCGCAACGACCCCTTTCTGCCCGGCCGCCACCTTCCCGAAACCGGTGAAGTCGCGCCTAGCGTGACCCTGTATTTTCCGCAGGGCGGCGGACATACCGGCTTCGCGTCAGGGCCGTTTCCGGGCAACCTCGACTGGTTGCCGGAGCGGCTGCTGGCTTTTTTTTCGGAGCGAGTCGCTACCGCACGCTGAAAGCACAGGACAACTCTCAGCGCGGACCGGGCGGTCTGCGTATGTGATAATCGTCCGCAAGCCAACTCATTGACTACGCCATGCCCTCCATTCCATCCGAAATATTCAAGGCATACGATATCCGCGGCGTCGTCGGCAAGACGCTGACCCCCGAAATCGCCGAGTCGGTCGGCCGCGCGATAGGCTCGCAGGCGGGCGAGCTTGGACAACGCACGGTCTGCATCGGCCGCGACGGCCGCCTGTCCGGTCCTTCCCTGTCGCAGGCCCTGGCGCGCGGACTGCAAGCCGCCGGCGTGGATGTCATCGACGTCGGACGGGTGACCACGCCGATGCTGTATTTCGCGACCCATCATCTGCAAACGGGGTCGGGCGTGATGGTGACCGGCAGCCACAATCCGCCGGACTACAACGGGCTGAAGATGGTGATCGCCGGAGAAACGCTGTCCGGCGAAGCCATCCAGGGCCTGCGCAAGCGCATCGAGTCGGGCAAGCTCGCATCGGGCAGCGGCGCCTACAGCCAGGCTGAAGTCGCCGAGGCTTACCTGAAACGCATTGTCGGCGACGTCAAGCTGAAGAGGAAAATGCGCATTGCCGTGGATTGCGGCAATGGCGTCCCGGGGGCGTTCGCCCCCGAACTGTTTCGCCGCCTGGGTTGCGACGTCGAGGAATTATTCTGCGAAGTCGACGGCACCTTCCCGAATCACCATCCCGATCCCTCGCAACCGGAAAACCTGAAGGACCTGATCGCGGCACTGGCAAAAGGCAATGCGGAAATCGGCCTGGCCTTCGACGGCGACGGCGACCGCCTCGGCGTGGTCACCAAGCAGGGCAAGGTCATCTTCGCGGACCGGCAACTGATGCTGTTTGCGGCGGATGTGCTCAAGCGCAATGCCGGTGCGGAGATCCTGTTCGACGTCAAATGCACGCGCAATCTGGCGCCGTGGATCCGCGAGCACGGTGGCAAGCCGACGATGTGGAAGACCGGGCATTCGTTGATCAAGGCCAAGATGAAGGAAACCGGCGCGCTGCTCGCCGGCGAAATGAGCGGCCATGTTTTCTTCAAGGAACGCTGGTATGGTTTCGACGACGGCTCCTACGCCGGCGCGCGCCTGCTGGAAATCCTGAGCGGCGTGGCCGACATCAAGGCGGCGTTCGATGCGCTGCCGGATTCGATCAATACGCCGGAACTGCAGATCAAGCTGGGCGAAGGCGAGAACTACGCGCTCATCGAGAAACTGCAGAAAAACGCAAGTTTTCCCACGGCCCGCGAGATCATCAAGATCGACGGGTTGCGGGTCGAGTATGCCGACGGGTTCGGCCTGGCACGTTCATCGAATACCACGCCGGTGGTGGTACTGCGCTTCGAAGCCGACAACACTGCCGCACTGAGGCGCATCCAGGATGAATTTCGCAGTGTGTTGCAGGAAAACAGGCCGGGCGTGCAACTGCCGTTCTGACCGCGCGATCCGCCGCGCCGCAGCTCGACCGCGGCAGCGGCCTTCCACCTAAAGAAGTGCCTTGCGGCTTCCGTTAACGGATGGCGTGCATGCGCACGTGCATTTTCGCCGTCTGTATCCGCCCATCCTTCGTTTATGGCCCAACCAGAGTCCAAACCCGACAAGGCTGTCGCCGACGATCCGCCCGTTTACCAGTTCGAGGACATGCGGCTCAAAGCCGGCGACCGGTTGCAAATTCAGTTGCCGGCGAGCGTGACCCAGGACAAGCAGATCGTGCGGCTGATCGGCTATCTCGACAAGCAATGCTTGCTGATCACCGCGCCCGCCGGGCTGGGCCCGCAGAAGCCGCTGAGGGAAGGCGACCAGATCATTTCACGCGTTTTCCTCGGTCAGGGCGCTTTCGGTTTCGCCAGCTTCGTGGACAAGATCATCCGGCTGCCTTTCGAATACCTGCACCTTTCCTTCCCCAAGGAAATTCAGGGATTGATGATCCGCAAGGCGCCGCGGGTGAAAACCGAGATCTCTGCCACGGTCGAGAATTCCTCCGGGAATACCGAGATCCAGGTCTCGAACCTGTCCGCAACCGGCATGTCGCTGAATTCCGCGACAGCGCTGGGCGCCAAAGACGAGGACTTGTCGATCACGCTGCCGCTCGACCTTTATGACGTCAAGACCGAGCTCAGGCTGCGCGGCAAGATCAAGGCCGTGATCCCGGCCCCGGGCGAGGGTAAGGGCGCGGAGCATAGATACGGCGTGGAATTCGTGGGTTTGCAACCGAACGAAACGCTGATCCTGCAAAGCGTCGTCCATCACGAACTGGCGAAAAATCCGTACAGCGTGGTCTGACCGGTTCCTGGCTGCCGCTAGCGGGCTTCGAGGGCCTTTTTCAGGCCCGCAAGGCCGGAAACGTACGCGCCATTCAGAAAATCCAGCACCGCCTTGTCATCCTGTCCGGGCGGCGGGACATCAGTCCAGTAAGCGAGACGCTTGAAGCGTCCGCGCCACTCGACGACCGCACGGCCGTCGCCGGCATCCTTGACCGTCAGTTCCGAATAGTAATCGGAAGCGCGCACCACGCCATCCACGTAGGTGTAGGCCATGCGCCGGTTGTAAGGATCGTAGTCGAGCAGTTTCTCGGTGACCTGCGTGCCGTCGCCGCGACGTCGCAACAGGCGGATCGCGCCGGTCTCGTTGCGATCGTGCAGGACCAGGCGACTGGATTCCGTTCCCGGTGACCAGCGCTGGATGCCGCCGAAATCGCCGGCCATCGCCCAGACTTCGTCGGCCGGCGCATCGATGGTGATCGTATGGAAGATGGTCAGCTCCTGCGCATCCGCGAATGCGCACAATGAGTTTGCGGCGAGCAACATTCCCGCCATCCGGCTTGCCAGTCTGTTCATGCTCCCTCCCTGCCGCCGATGCGGCGCTCAAACAATTCTTTGCTTTACCCAGTCGGTGACACTGTCCAGTGCAGCGGGCAATTTCGTCGGGTCTGTTCCTCCGGCCTGCGCCATGTCGGGCCTGCCCCCGCCCTTGCCGCCAACCTGCTGCGCGACGAAATTGACGAGCTCGCCCGCCTTCACTTTGGCGGTGAGATCGGACGTTACCCCCGCAATCAGCGCGACCTTGTCGCCCTCGATTGTACCGAGGACGATTACCGCCGATTTGAACTTGCCCTTGAGCTTGTCCATCGTTTCACGCAGTGTTTTCGCGTCCGCGCCGTCGAGCTTCGCGGCGAGCACCTTGGCCGGCCCCACCGTGACCGCCTGATCGGCCAGGTCATCGCCCTGCGAACTGGCAAGCTTCGACTTCAGCCGCGTCAACTCCTTTTCCAGCGCTTTGACGTTATCCAGAACCTGCCCCAGTTTCTGGCTCAGCTCCTGCGGCTGCGCCTTGAGCACCTGGGCAGCCTGATTGAGCTTCGACTCCTGCTCGTGCACCCAGGCGAGCGCGCCATTCGCCGTTACGGCTTCCACGCGGCGGATGCCCGACGCGACGCCGGACTCGGACACGATCTTGAAAAAACCGATATCGCCGGTGCGCCGCACATGCGTGCCGCCGCAAAGCTCGGTCGAAAAATCGCCCATGCTCAGCACGCGCACCTCGTCGCCATACTTTTCGCCGAACAACGCCATCGCTCCGGCCTTGATGGCGTCGTCGTATTTCATGCGCCTGGTTTCGACCGCGTGATTTTCGCGGATCTCGCGATTGACCAGGTTTTCGACCGTGCGAATCTCCTCGGCGGTCATCGGCGCATTGTGTGAAAAATCGAATCGCGTCCGGTTCGCATCCACCAGCGAACCTTTTTGCGAGACATGCGCGCCGAGCACCTTGCGAAGCGCCGCATGCATCAGATGCGTGGCGGAATGGTTGTAAGCCGCGAGCGAGCGGTTCGCGGCATTGACCTGGGCTGTGACCGCATCGCCGACCGACAGGCGGCCCGCCTTGACTCTGCCTTTGTGCCCGAACACTTCAGCCTGGATCTTCTGGGTATCGGCCACCGTGAAGCTGCCGTTGCCCGATGTGATCTCGCCCTGGTCGCCGACCTGGCCGCCGGACTCCGCATAGAAAGGCGTACGGTCGAGCACCAAAACCGCATCGTGGCCAGCGTCGACCGACTGCACCTGCGAGCCTTCCATGTACAACGCGACGATCTTGCCTTCCAGGCGCAAAGTATCGTAACCATGGAACTCGGTTGCGCGCCCGGAATATTCAACGCCCGAATGCATGGTGAACTTCGATGCGGCACGGGCGCGTTCGCGCTGCCTTTGCATCGCCTCTTCGAAACCGGCGTGATCGATCATGATACCGCGTTCGCGCGCAATGTCCGCCGTCAGGTCGACCGGGAATCCGAACGTGTCATAGAGCTGGAATACGGTTTCACCGTCGAGCATCCTGTCCTCGCGGTGCAACGCGCTTTCCAGCACCTTCATGCCGTTTTCCAGGGTTTCCGCGAAACGCTCTTCTTCCTGCCTGAGCACGTCGGTCACGCGTTCCTGCGCCGTACGCAATTCGGGATACGCATCGCCCATCACGCGCGCGAGATCCGCCACCAGTTTGTGGAAGAACGGTTGATTCTGTCCGAGTTTGTAGCCATGCCGGATCGCGCGGCGGATGATCCGGCGCAGCACGTAGCCGCGGCCTTCGTTGCCCGGAATCACGCCGTCCGTAATCAGGAAGGAACAGGCGCGGATGTGATCCGCGATGACCCGTAGCGAACTGGACGCGAGGTCTGTCGCGCCGGTGACGTTGGCGGCTGCCCTGATCAGGTCCTGGAACAGGTCGATTTCGTAATTGCTGTGTACGCCCTGCAGGACCGCGGCAATGCGCTCCAGGCCCATGCCGGTGTCCACCGACGGCTTCGGCAGAGGATGCATGGTGCCGGCCTCGTCGCGGTTGAACTGCATGAACACCAGGTTCCAGATCTCGATGTAGCGGTCGCCGTCCGCGTCCGGCGTTCCGGGCGGACCGCCGGGGATGCCGGGGCCATGGTCGTAGAAGATTTCCGTGCAGGGGCCGCAAGGGCCGGTGTCGCCCATCTGCCAGAAGTTGTCGCTCTGGAATTTCTGCCCGCCGGGCTTGTCGCCGATGCGCGCAATCCGTTCCTTCGGCACCTTCATCTCATTGGCCCAGATGTCGTAGGCCTCGTCGTCGGTCTCGTACACCGTAATCCACAGGCGCTTCGGATCGAGCCCGTATTCCTTTGTCAGCAATTCCCAGGCAAAACCAATGGCGTCGCGCTTGAAATAATCGCCGAAACTGAAATTGCCCAGCATCTCGAAGAAGGTGTGGTGGCGCGCGGTATAGCCGACGTTCTCCAGGTCGTTGTGCTTGCCGCCCGCCCGCACGCAACGTTGCGAAGTGGTCGCGCGCACATACGGACGTTTGTCCTGGCCCAGGAACACATCCTTGAACTGCACCATGCCGGCATTGGTGAACAGGAGTGTCGGATCGTTGCCGGGAACCAGCGGGCTGGATGCCACGATGGTGTGGCCGTGCCTGTTGAAATATTCGAGGAAACGCGTGCGGATTTCACTGCTTTTCATTGCCTGGATGACCTGGATTCGAATAAAAACGTCCGAACCACGGGGCCCGGCGCACAGGGTACGGATTATTGCATTACCGGCGGCGGCCGGGCTACTGCTCCTCGCGCCGCAGAACCCTATGCACAGCCTCGGCGGAAAATCCCCGGCTGGCGAGGAATCGCGCCTGCCTGGCGCGCTCTTCCAGGGTCGTGGGCAGGCTGCCGAATTTCTTTTTCCATACGGCGCGCGCGGCGTCGAATTCGCTTTCCTTCAACTGGGATTGCGCCGCCGTGAGGGCTGCTTCCGACACGCCCTTTTCGCGCAGTTCATGAAGGATGCGGGCCGCGCCGAACCTGCGCCGGCGCACCGTGGTCATCTGCTCGACGAACCGCGCCTCGGACAGCCAGCCGCGTTTCTCCAGATCGTCGAGCAAGAGCTCGATCTCTTCCGGGTCTTCGGCAAAGGGCTGCAGCTTGGCCTGCAGTTCCTGCCGGGAATGTTCGCGCCGCGCCAGGGCTTTCAGCGCGCGGGCGCGCAGGGTGGGCGTTGGCGCCGGCAACTCGGGGCGTTACTCCGCTTCCAGAATCTGGGCCAGCGGCTTTTCGGCCACGTGGGCGCGAATCTTGGTCTCGATTTCTTTGGCCATCTCGGGGTGTTCCTTGAGGAATTCGCGGGTGTTGTCCTTGCCCTGGCCGATACGTTCCTTGCCGTAGCTATACCAGGCGCCGGATTTCTCGATGATGTTGTAGAGCACGCCCAACTCGATGATTTCGCCTTCGAGCGAAATGCCTGTGCCGTAGAGGATATCGAATTCGGCCTGGCGAAACGGCGGCGCCACCTTGTTCTTGACCACCTTGGCGCGGGTCTCGCTGCCGATCACCTCCTCGCCTTTCTTGATCGCGCCGATGCGGCGGATGTCGATGCGCACGGAGGCATAGAACTTCAGCGCATTGCCGCCGGTCGTGGTCTCGGGGTTGCCGAACATGACGCCGATCTTCATGCGGATCTGGTTGATGAAAATCACCAGCGTGTTGGAGCGCTTGATGTTGGCGGTCAGCTTGCGCAGGGCCTGGGACATCAGCCGCGCCTGCAGGCCCATCTGCGGCTCGCCCATTTCGCCTTCGATTTCCGCCTTCGGCGTCAGTGCAGCAACCGAGTCGATTACGACGACGTCCACCGATCCGGAGCGCACCAGCATATCGGCGATTTCCAGCGCCTGCTCGCCGTTGTCGGGCTGCGAAATCAACAGCTCGGAAACATTGCAACCGAGCTTCTGCGCATATTGGGGATCGAGCGCGTGCTCGGCGTCGATGAAGGCAGCAGTGCCGCCGATTTTCTGCATCTGGGCGATGACCGACAGGGTCAGCGTGGTCTTGCCCGAGGATTCCGGGCCGTAGATTTCGACGATGCGCCCGCGCGGCAGGCCGCCGATGCCAAGCGCCAGGTCCAGGCCCAGCGAACCGGTGGAAACCACTTCTATGTCCTTGGCTATGTCCTTTTCGCCCAGGCGCATGATCGAGCCTTTGCCGAACTGTTTTTCGATCTGGGAAAGGGCGGCGGCGAGTGCCTTGCTCCGGTTTTCGTCCATGCAGTATTCCTCTTGAGGTCAACGCTGAATTATTGCATTAAAAGTCGAAATAAATGGCAGTCACAACCCGGCTCTTGCCCGCAATCGTTAAAACACGTTGGCGCGCGTCGAATCCGCCCAGACAAGAAGGCCTTACCGAACCACGCGCCAGCCGGGGATTTGTCCATGAAGTTATGATACTGTATTTATATACAGTACCGCAAACTTGACCGAGGCTATAGTTACAAATATCTGATCATTAAAGGATTTACATGATAAAAGAGGATGGAATACGAGCCTCGCCCGAAACCGGGCCTGCACCGGATCCCAGTTGCCTAGCTGCCGTCGTCCTGGATGCATGGGGTGCCTAAAGAGGACTCACAGCTTGCCGTAACCGAGGACATGCTGGCCGCCTCCACCCCACGAAAAATCAACCGCTTCGAGATCGGACGCACCCTGGGTACCGGTGCGCAGGGGACGGTCTATCTGGCGCGCGACCCCCGGCTCAACCGCAAGGTTGCAATCAAGACGCCCGTGGTCGGCGGCAGGGCGGGGGAACACCGGCGCCGCATCGATACCCTGTTGGCCGAGGCGCGCATGGTCAGCCAGCTGTCGCATCCGAACGTGGTCCCGCTGTTCGATGCCGGCGAAGAACACGAGCTGCCCTTCCTGGTGTTCGAGTACGTCGAAGGCACCGTGTTGTTGCAGATGATCCAGCGCGAGCGCCGGTTGTCGCCGTCGCGTGCCGTCACCATCGCCATGGAACTTCTGGCCACGCTCGGCTACGCGCATGGCAAGGGCGTGATGCACCGGGACATCAAACCCGGCAACATCATGCTGACGGCCGGCGGCAGCGCGCGGGTCATGGACTTCGGCATCGCCCAGCACATCGCCGACCATGCGCCCGATACGCCGGACGGTTTGCGCGGCACGCCCTGCTATCTCGCGCCGGAATACGTGGACGGCGGCCTTTACACGCCGAAATGCGACCTCTATTCGGTCGGCGTCGTGCTCTACGAAATGCTGACCGGCCAGCCCCCGGTGAGCGGGCGCAATCTCTTAGAGATCCTGCACCGCATCGCCAACGAGCCCATTGCGGCGCCTTCCAGGCTCAATCCCGAGGTCGACGAAAAGCTCGACGACCTGGTACTCAAGGCACTGGCAGCGCAACCCGAACGCCGCTACGCCAGCGCCGGCGAAATGGAAAAGGCGTTGCGCGAATACCTGGACCCCGCCGCCTCCGCCGGAGGTTCCGGCGCGGATGCCGGTGGCACGCTCGAGTTCCTGCTGCGGCGAATGCGCCACAAGAGCGACTTCCCGGCGTTGTCCAACACCATCAGCACGATCAACCGCGTTACCGGATCGACCGACGAAAATGCATCCGCGCTGTCCAACACGATCCTCAAGGATTTTGCCCTGACGAACAAGCTGCTGCGATTGGTCAACACCGCTTACTTCGGGCAGTACGGCGGCACCATCAGCACCGTGACGCGGGCCGTCGTCATTCTCGGCTTCGACCGCATCCGCAGCGTGGCGATGACGCTGATGCTGATGGAACATCTGCAGAACAAGGCGCAGGCCGCGCAGCTGAAGGAAGACGTGGTGGCTGGCTACTTCAGCGGCCTGCTCGCGCGCGAACTCGTGGCCAAGGCCAGGATCAGCGACGGCGAAGAGGCTTTCATCTGCACCGTGTTCCACGACCTGGGCCGGCTGCTCGCGCGCTTCTACCTGGCGGAAGAAGCGCTGCAGATCGACCGCCTGGTCGAACAGGGCAGCGCCGACGAGAAACAGGCGGCGCTGAAGGTGCTGGGACTGAGCTTCGAGGAATTGGGCATCGGCGTGGCCCGGGCATGGAATTTCCCGGAACGCATGGTACAGAGCATGCGCAAGCTGCCCGACGAACAGGTGCGCCGGCCGTCGAATGCCGAGGACCGTTTGCGCGCCATAGTGGAACTGAGTTCGAATCTTTGCACCACCCTGCGCGAGCCCGACGCACAGGCACGCGACAAGCGCATGCGCGCGCTGGTCGACAAGTTCGGCAAGGGCCTGAACATCACTGCGCAGACCCTGGAGACCGCCATCCAGCAATCGATACTCGATCTCAAACGCGACGCAGCGGCGCTCGATTTGCGCGCAGCGGATGGTTTTCTGGCCCGCGTCGCACTGGCGGTAAAAACGCAAGCGCCGGCCGCGGGTGAAACGCCCACCGACCAGTTGCAGACGGCGATCGAGCACGCCACCCTGACGACGCCGGTGATGGCACTGCCGGCTGAAGGCGCGCCGCAGGAATCGAACCGCAAAGCCCTGCTCAAGGCCGGCATCCAGGACATCACCAATGCGCTCGTCGGCAATTACCAGCTCAACGACATCCTGCACATCATCCTCGAAGCAATGTATCGCGGCATGGGTTTCACGCGCGTGCTGTTATGCGTGCGGGACCCCACCTCCAACACGCTCAAGGGACGCTTCGGATTCGGCGCAAATGTCGACGAGATCATCAGAAAGGGCTTCAGCATCCCGATCGGCGGCTCGCGCGATGTTTTCCAGGCCGCCATTTCCAATGGCGCCGACATCCTGATCGAAGACATCGACACGCAGAGCATCCGCACGCATGTGCCCGACTGGTTCCGCAAAGCGGTTCCGGCAAAGTCGTTCGCGCTGTTCCCGATCATCATCGGCAAGAAGCCGATCGGGATGCTTTACGGGGACGCTGACGCGGCAGGGCGGTTGACGATTCCAGCCGACGAATTGGGGCTGCTGAAAACGCTGCGCAATCAGGCGGTACTCGCCATCAGGCAACATTCGCCGTAGCGCTACCGCGCTAACTCAGGATTTCCGGCCCAGCAGCGAGAGAAGTCCTTCGAGCGCGACGATGACGGTCTGCCGTCGCACGGCATCCCGGTCGCCCTGAAAATGAATCGATTGCGCTTCGCTGCTGCCGCCTTTTTCTCCCCACGCCAGGAATACCGTGCCGACCGGTTTCTTCGGCGAGCCGCCATCCGGTCCGGCGATGCCGCTGACCGCCACTGCAACCTGCGCGCGGCTGCGGGCGAGCGCCCCGGCCACCATTTCACGCACCGTCTGCGCCGACACGGCGCCGAATTCATTCAATGTTGCGGCGCTGACACCGAGCATGTCCTGTTTGGCTTCGTTGGTATAAGTGACGAAGCCACGGTCGAACCACTTCGAGCTGCCGGGCACCATGTCACGACCTGGCCGATCCAGCCGCCGGTGCAGGATTCCGCAGCGGCCATCGTCAGCTTGCGGGCCCTGAGCGCATCGCCGACCCTTCCCGCCAGTTCGTAGAGTTCCGCGTCCATTGTCATTGTGAAAGCAAGGCTTTCATCCGAAGAAGAATTTCCAGCCGGCCAGGCACAGCAGCGCATAAAACGCGGCAAGCAGGTCGTCGAACATCACGCCCAGTCCATTGCGGATGGTGCGGTCGAAATGCCGGATCGGCATCGGCTTGACGATGTCGAACAGGCGGAACAACAAGAATGCAAAAGCCTGCCACAGCGCAGACGCCGGCGTGAAGTACAGCACGATCAGGAAAGCGACGGTCTCGTCCCAGACCATGCCGCCGTGATCGTGCACCCCGAGCCTCCTGCCGGTGACCTGGCAGGCCCAGACACCGACGAGGAACAAGACCGGCAGCAGCGCCGCGAAAGCCTGGTCGCCCATTCGCGGCAACAGCCACGCGTACATCGGCAGCGCCAGCAAGGTGCCGAATGTGCCCGGGGCAACCGGAATCAGCCCGATGCCGAATCCGAACGCAATGAGATGCGCCGGATGCGAGAACACGAACCGCGCGGAAGGCCGACCGGCAACGTCAGCGGAAGTGGTCAAAGCCCTGGTCCTTGAGTAGCAGCGGCTGTCCGGCCGCATCTATTACGACAATGGCGTTTCCCTCCACGATCCTGCCGATGCGCGTAAGTGCGAGGTCCAGCGTCGCCGCAAGTGATTCGATCGCATCGCCTCGCTCGGGCGCGGCGGTAAAACAGAGTTCGTAGTCGTCGCCTCCCGCAAGGATGGCGCACCTGCCATGCACCTGATCGCGCATCGCCTGGAGATCAGCGGAACACGGCACCGCGGCGTACTCGACCTTGGCACCCACGCCCGAGCGTTCGCAGATATGCCCGAGGTCGCCCAGCAATCCATCCGACACATCGATCGCGCTATGCGCCAGCGTGCTCAATTCCAGGCCGAGCGCGATGCGCGGCGTCGGCCAGTCCAGCCGAATCCGGCAACGATCGAGCGCCGCCTGCTCCAGATTCAGTTCGCCGCGCCGGTGCGCGACAGCCGCCGCTGCGTCACCGAGCTGGCCGGACACCCAGATATCGTCGCCGATTTTCGCCCCGTCGCGCCGCAACGCCTTGCCCCGCCCGACTTCACCCATGATCTGCACACAGATGTTCCTGGGCCCGCGCGTCGTATCGCCGCCGATCAGATCCACGCCATGCTTGTCGGCCAGCGCGAAGAAACCGCGCGAAAATCCTTCCAGCCATTGCACGTCCGCATCCGGCAGCGCGAGCGCCAAGATCGCCCATCGGGGCCTGGCCCCCATTGCCGCGAGGTCCGACAGATTCACGGCCAGCGCCTTGTGGCCCAGCGCCTGCGAATCGACATCCGCAAAAAAATGCACGCCCTCGACGAGCATGTCGGTGGAGGCAGCCAGGTCGTTCCCGGGACTCACCGACAGCAATGCCGCGTCATCGCCTACGGCGAGCGTGGTGTGGCGCGGCGCTCGCGTGAAAAACCGCGCGATCAGATCGAACTCCGACAGTGCCGGAAGGCGGGCGGAACTATCCATCTGCGAAGTTTAAGGCGGTCGACGCGACGTGTCCCGATATTATTGCCGCCGCCCGATCATTGCCTCCACCGGGCAAACGCCGCAAACTCCGGCACTGTTTCCTTCCCCGCACAATCGGAGACCGGATGACGATCGACGCCGCAGATGGCTACACCGCGCTGTTCCGTTCCAGCCCGTTCCTGGACCGCGCCGGTCCGTTCTACTCGAAGGGCAAGGGCCAGTCGCTTTCCATCGGTCGGACGCTCGCCTTCGCAAACGTCTACCTCTTGCTGGGTGAAGCGCGCATCGTGCGCGCGTCGGGCGTTTTCGCCGTCACTTCGAAGGATTAGGACAACCCCCAACAGCTTCAGCCGAGTTTCTTCAGGAACGCCTGGTACTCGTCTTCCTTCATGGTGAAGCTGTGCTCGGCCAGCGGGAACTGGCCCTTGTGCACGTCTTCCTGGAAATCCACCAGCGCCTTGCCGATGACGTCCCAGCAATTCGCGTAGCGCTTGACGAACTTCGGGGTGAAACGGTCGAACAGGCCGACCATGTCGTGCAGCACCAGGTTCTGCCCGTCGCAGTGCGGTCCGGCGCCGATGCCGATGGTCGGAATGGTGAGCTTCTCGGTAATGACCTGGGCAACGCGATCCGGAATCGCTTCAAGCACGATCGCGAAGCAACCGGCTTTCTCCATCGCCAACGCGTCCTTCAACAACTGCACGCCGGTCTCCGCACTCTTGCCCTGGACCTTGAAGCCACCGAGCTTGGAAACCAGTTGCGGCGTCAAGCCGATGTGGGCCATCACCGGCACGCCGGACTTGACCACCGCTTCGGCGATCGGCGCGAAATCCTCCCCGCCTTCGAGCTTGACGACGTCGGTGCCGCCTTCCTTGAGCATTCGCATCGCGTTGTTGATCGCATCGGCGGCCGACGCATGATAGGCGCCGAGCGGCAGATCGCCGACCAGAAGCGAGCGTTTCGCCGCACGCGAGATCGCCTTGGCGTGATGGATCATCTCGTCCATCGTCACCGGCACCGTGCCCGTGTAGCCCAGCGCGGTCATGCCCAGCGAGTCGCCGATCAGGATGCAGTCGACGCCGGAGCGGTCGACCAGTTGCGCGGTCGGATAGTCCACCGCAGTCACCTGGAAAATCTTCTCCCCGCGATCGACCTTGGCCTGCAGATCGAAAATCGTCAGTTTTTTCGGTGCCGCTGCTTCAGCCATCTCTGTCTCCCAGAATAGACTGCCAATGAAAACCCAACACAGAGGCACAGAGAGCACGGAGGACACAGAGAAAGCACCAGAAGCGAATATCGTGAATCTTGACGGTGTCGGAATGCCGCGCACTCCCGGAGCCCGGTTTTCATTCTCACAGAGATTTTCCTCCGTGCCCTCTGTGCTCTCTGTGCCTCCGTGTTGGGTGTTGTTTTATCGTTAACGTACGCGAGCCGTATTGCGGGCGTTGAATTCGTCAGGCCGCAGTTCGGCGGCGAGCTTGTCGAGCACGCCGTTGACGTACTTGTGCCCGTCGGTGCCGCCGAAACTCTTCGCGAGTTCGATGGCTTCGTTGATGATGACCCTGTAGGGCGTGTCCGCGTGATCGCGCAACTCGAACGTGGACAGCAACAGCAGCGCATGTTCGACCGGCGATAGTTCCTTCATTTTGCGGTCGAGCAAAGGCGTCAGGAGCTGGCGCAGCGCATCGGCATTCGCGATCACGCCGCGCAGCAACGCCTCCGCCAGGGGCTGATCCGCCTTGGTAAATTCCTTCTGCTCCTTGAGTTGCGCGAGCAGCGTCTCCGCGGGGGATTCGTTCAGCAGCCACTGATAGATTGCCTGCAGCGCAAATTCGCGGGCGCGCCGCCTACTGTTCTTCATCGATCGCCTGCATCAGATTCGCCATCTCCACCGCCACACGCGCACAGTCCGTGCCCTTTTCATGCATGCGGGCTTCGGCCCGGTCGTCGCTGTCCGTGGTCAGGATGCCGTTCGCGATCGGCACGCCGGTATCGAGCTGCACCGTCATCACGCCGTCCGCCGATTCGTTCGACACGACTTCGAAATGGTAAGTATCGCCGCGAATGACCGCGCCGAGCGCCACCATGGCATCGAAATGCCCGGTTCCCGCCAGCTTCTGCAAAGCCAGCGGGATCTCCAGTGCGCCGGGCACGGTCACGATCTCGATGTCGCTGCTCGCGACACCCAGCTTGCGCAGTTCCGCCGTGCAGGCCGACAGCAGGCCGTCGCCGATGTCCTGGTTGAACCGGCCGACCACAAGGGCGATGCGCAGACCGGTGCCGTCCAGGTCGGGAGTATGTTCGGAAATATCGTCGTAGGTTGCCATGTGTGTACCTTAAATTCAGAGGACTCAGGACGTGGGACTCAGGACTCAGTTTTCTCTCCGCTATCTGCGGAGAGGTTAAGTCTCTAACCTGAGTCCGGCGTCCTGAGTCCTCAGTCCTGCTTTTCTCCAGCCTCCGGCTGGAGATACCCCGTCACTTCCAGGTCGAATCCCGCCATGCTCGGCATTTTGCGCGGCGCGGCCAGCAGCTTCATGCGCGCTACGCCGAGATCGCGCAGAATCTGCGCTCCGATGCCATAGGTGCGCAAATCGACCTTCTGCACAGTGGCATCTTCCGCCATGTTCAGGCGCTCCAGCAATACTGCACCGGTTTCGGTGCGATGGAGCAGCACCACTACGCCGCTTTCCGATGCCGCGACCACGCGCAAGGCGTCATTCAGATTCCACGAATGGCTGCGGCTGCCGGCATCCAGCAGATCGGCCACCGACAACGGCTCGTGCACCCGCACCAGCGTCTCGCGCTGCGCGGAAATCCTTCCCTTCACCAGCGCGATGTGGGTATCACGCGAACTCTTGTCCCGGTAGGCAACCAGCCGAAAGGCGCCGTGCACCGTCTCGAGATCGCGCTCCGCAACCCTCTCCACCAGGGATTCGGTCCGGCTGCGATACTGGATCAGATCGGCGATGGTACCGATCCTGAGCTGGTGCGTGGCGGCAAATTCAATCAGGTCCGGCAAGCGCGCCATCTCGCCGTCGTCCTTCAGCACTTCGCAGATCACTGCGGCCGGAATCAGGCCGGCGAGTTGCGCCAGGTCGCACCCGGCCTCGGTATGTCCGGCGCGCACCAGCACGCCGCCTTTCTGCGCCATCAACGGAAAGATATGGCCGGGCTGCACGATATCCTCCGGCTTCGCATCCTTCTTGACTGCCGATCGCACCGTGCGTGCGCGATCGGCCGCCGAAATGCCGGTCGTCACGCCGCTCGCGGCTTCGATCGATAGAGTGAAGTTGGTACCCATGCGCGACCGGTTGTCGCC
>JANXPQ010000131.1 GCA_025357235.1 Betaproteobacteria bacterium | reverse complement strand
TTCGCGGTTGAGATTCGGGGAAGAGGCCACGTTGTTTAAGATGGCGTTGCCCAACGATCCTGAAGGGAAGTCGCGGAATCGCGTCAATGGGGTGGCGGGAATGCTCAAGTACGTGGAGGACGGAAGCTGGTTGATTTTCCGGGATTTCAAATTTGCCGCCAGATACGAAACGGGTTATCGCGATATTTTTCGGTACAGCACCCTGCGCCTCGAACTCGGCACCAAGTTCCTTGAGTTGCCCATTAACCTTTGGACCCAGACGGGCTACGGCAGTGACCTTGCGCAGTACTACAAGAAGGTCTCTTCGATGGGAATCGAAGTGCAGCTCGGCAGCTTCTAGACGTATCACGGGAATAGCCGTAACGGTTCCGATGAGGCAATGAAATCAACCTCGCGGTAAAATCACCTCGAAGGATGAACGCGGTCAGACTTGCAAAATGGCATAGAGATGTTTTCGCAGAACATCGGCGGTGTCGCCGGAACTGTGCGAAAGCTTCCCCAGGTTGGCAACCAGACGGCTTAGCGTGGAAGGGGAGCGCGAAAAATGCTCGGCGACTTCTGCAAGCGCGCACGAACGAAACCGAATTGCACCCCTCCAGCCCCATCGAGCAGATCCTCGAAAAAAGTCGAGGAACATCGTCCGCCATTGATGTACATCAACACGATGAGAAATGTATTTCTGTACAAGTGATCGGAAGTACGGCTATAGGCCCTCGCTCGTTTGTACCCTTAAGTCAGAGTGATCGGGGCTGAGGCTCGTCGATGTCTCATCGTGAGTCAATGCTGGCGATACATGGGGCGATCATGTTGACTATCCAGGACTGCATTGAATTGTCGGGGCTCTCAGAGCAGGAGATCCTCGCCATTGCAGAGCACGAGCATGTTCCCGAGATGATTGCCGTCGAACTCGGCAACTACCTTGTGCAGACACCCACTGGGGAAAAACGGATCAAAGCGATGATTGCGGATGACATGCGGGCTGCCCGCGAGCGTGGTGACCACGCCCACGTGATAAGGCTGAAGCTATGCCTGCGCCACTTTCTTGAACATCACGCGGGATCAACCAGTGTGTAGGCGGAATCCTCTCTCGGGTAGATCGCCGCCCAACCATTGGATGTGGAAGTGCAGATACGGGCGGCCCCGTTCCGCGAGCACGTCGCTTCAAAACAAACGCGCGGAGGCAGGGCGCCGATCACCGGCGGGTCGCAATCGACCAACTGAACCGGAAGGCATCAGGGTGTGCGCAGGTAGCGGTCCCCGAACAGCACTTCGACCTGCAGCATCAGGGACGCGACCGGCCGATAGCCGTTGGTCTGGGGATAGAAGAGCTGCGGCGTGAGTTCGACGTACAGCCAGTCCCGGTACGCCTGCCGGCGGGTGCGCAGCGCAATCGAGTAGAAGGTCGGCTTCGGGTCCGGCTCGCTCGGGCCGAATGCGCCGAGATCCAGGGTCACCGACGTCTTCGGGTCCGGGGTGTGGATCAGCGAAACGAGCTGACCGAGATCGAAATAGTGCGTGGCCTCCCTCCAGTTTGCCTTGCTGGTAAAGCGGAAGTGCCAGCGTTCGCCCAGCGGGCGGTCGAGGGTCGCTTCGGTGAGCGCGGAGTAGCCGTCGGCGTTCGACCATAGCGGCGTCTCCGCCAGCCGGAAAGTCCATGCGGAAACCGTGAAGTCGCGGAACGCGCGGATGCGCGCGTACGGGTCCGGAGTCGAGCGAACCCGGACCCCGGCTTCCGCGCTCAGCTGGACGCCGACTACCTTGGCCGCCAACGCCTTGAGGCCGAGATAGAAATTGTTGTCACTCAGGCGGCCGGGAGCAGCGCCGGTGACGTTCCGGATATCGCGTTCCGCTGCGGTTTCGGTCGCGCTCTCCAGTCCGCGCTGGATCGCGACCTTGAGCCTGTCCTCGGTGTTCGGAAGGGAAATCTGGGCATTCACGCTTGCCCGGCCCTCGGTGTGGCCACCCTCGAAGTCCGTGATGCGCGCGCGCAGTTGCGCAGTGCTGCCGGTGGAATCGTAGAGGCGGTTCGGATCGCCAAGCAGCGCGTCGAGATCTCGCGACAAGGTTTCCACGCCCCGGGAAAGAATTTCATGCGGCTTGTCGAGCAACTTTTCCCGTACCCGGTGCCGCGGGGGCGGCGTCTCGCCGGATGGCTCTGCCGCGACCGGCTCGTCCTCGTCCGCCTTCACGGAAGACACAACCATCATCGCGACAAACACGAGGACGAATCCGGTGCCGGATCGGGTGAAGAACGCAGGAGTCATGATGGGCCGGATGTTAGGGCCTTCGGTTTTCGCGGGTTTGATCTTCCGCAACCGGCGCTGCATCAGCGCGGTTATTTCATCTTCGACGGCAGTCTGATGGTCTCTCCGGCCACCATGAAAGCGCCCTTTCCGCGGTGGTGAATCGTGCGGGGATGCTTCTTTGACGGATCGACCCAGGCTTTCAGCACTTCGAGGATGAACAGCAGGTACTTATTCGACAACGATGAGTCGATGACTTTGCATTCTAGATTGGCGTAGCACTCGCGTATCAGCGGTGCTTTCACCATCGATGCATCCAACGGTGTCAGGCCGAACGCCTTGAATTTGTCGAGCCGCCGCCCGGAAGTGTTGCCGCAGCCTACCGCCTGTTTGGCCAGTTCCACTGTCGGGATATTGATCACGCATTCGCGGCTGGCCTTGAGTGTGTCGAAGGTGTAGTTCCCGTTGCTGATCACGCAGGCCACGAGCGGGGGTTCGAACTCGATCATCGTGTGCCACGACTGGGTCATGATGTTGTGGCGGCCCTTGCGCGACGTGGTGATCATCACCACCGGACCGGGTTCCAGCAGGCCATACACCTTGGACAGGGGAAAGGACTTCTTCTTCATCGGTCAGAAGCGGGATCGGGTCCGCGGCAGAAGCTGGGCAAAAGCGGCATCGGTTCCGCGTTCTGGCATAAAGACATTTTCATGGAGCATCGGCAGGTTCGCCGCAACCGTGCGAAGGCTTCCCTCTGGTCTGCAATCGGATTGCCGCTCAACGGGATTCAGGCACACAGCGAGCCTGAAGCCATTTGCGCACCAACGCCATGTATTCGCCGCCATCTATTCATCAGCGGACCTTTGCGCCCGATCGTGACCTGCGCCGACTATCCGGTGTTTTTATCGTGGTGCAGGTGTCTTAGCGGCCCCGGCAGAGCCCGTTCCGCTTCCGCTTGCAGCCGCCGCTCATTGCGACGCAGAAATTCGAACATTGCCAGAGCCGCGACGACCACCGCCGCGAACAGGATGATCCCCGCCGGTCCCAGCAGGTGGGGGATCCGATCTCCGACCAGATATCCGCCGAGCCCGTAGATCGTTGCCCAGGTAATGCCGCCCGCGGCGTTTGCCACGAGGAAACGCCGCCAGTCCATCCAGTTGATGCCGGCGAGCAGGGCCCCGAAGGTGCGTATTTCCGCGACAAACCGTCCGAGGAATACGATGCGGCCGCCGTACCGGATGAAGAGGTACTGACCGAGCTTGATTCTCGGTTCGGTAAGCCGGATTAAACGGCCATAACGAACCAGCAGCGGATAACCGAACTGTCGCCCGATCCAGTAGCCGATGTTGTCGCCCAGGACGGCCCCGGCGGCAGCGGCCCCGATCACCGCGGCGATTTGCACTTGTCCGGTCTTTGCCGCGTAGACCGATATGGCAACCAGCATGGTCTCGCCAGGAAGTGGTATGCCCATGCTTTCCAGGGTGATGATCACCGCCACGGCCCAGCAGCCGTAAGTCGAGATCAATTCCGGTATGTTGATGAAGGAGAACATGGGCCGTTGACGGCTTCGCCTGGATGCGTCCAGTTTATCTTGACATGCACATTGCCCGCATTCGATTATCATTGCGAGATATTGGCGCAAATAACAACTTCCGGAATGCTGCGGTGACCACCCTTTACGATTTTGTCTCCGCCTCCCTGAGGACTTTCTACGACCGGCGTATCGCGACCCCGCCGATCCTGGATTGCGATCGCTATTTTCCGGACCATGTCGTCTTCACGGACAACTGGAAGAAGATCCAGGATGAGTGCCTGCAGTTGATCCGGGACATGGGAGCCGTCCCGCATTTCCACGAAGTGATGCCGGAACAACGGCCGCTCTCGGAATACGGCAAGAAGTACTGGCGTCTGCTGGTCCTCAGGGCCTACGGCATCGACCATCCGGGAAATCAGGCGAAGTTTCCGATTACGACCTCCTTGTTCAAGCACAACAAGTCCATCCAGTCCGTGGCAATTTCGTTTCTCGAAGGAAGAAAGCACATACCGACCCATCGCGGGCCGTTCCGCGGCGTCCTGCGCTATCACCTCGGCCTGGTCATTCCGCGCCGCAGCGATGGAAGTTCGACGAATTGCTTGCGAATCGACGGGCTGATCCATGAGTTGAGCGAGGGGCGGGGCTTGCTCTGGGATGACACCTACCTGCATGAGGCCTGGAACGATAGCGAATCCGTCAGAGCCGTGTTGCTGATCGATGTGGTCAGGCCGGACATGCCCCGAATCCTGACCGGGCTGAACCATCTGATAATCCTGTTGCTGCGGCTATGGATTGCACTCAAGTACCCGAAAAGCTGGAGCCTGCCGGCAAACTTCTTTCGCCGGTTTTGATGGCGGGTTTGCCGCAACTGCGCGGAAGGTTTCCCAAGTTCGGCAACACAGTTTTCGGTTCAACGTGTACGGCATGGTTGGCGGCCACCCCGATACAGCCGAACTGGCCGACATGCGCGAGCGCGACCGCAAGACACCCGCAAGCACATCATGCCGTCAGGATTCCGCACGCTGGTGGCGCGGGATTCGCCCTATCTCGACGCGACGATAAAAAATTCCTGGTACCGACCGGAATGCTTGTATCTGAGGGAGTAAATCCAGGCAGAGCTTCGAAGATGTCAGATCAGATTTTTGGTCAAAAGGCATGAGTTCGGCTGGCCCTCAATGCAGACTCCTATGTGCCACATTAACCTGCCCGCTATTTTCGCAAAGGCGGTCGATCCCATGGCCTTCCCGCGTGTCGCTCCAAGTGAATAGCGTTGTTCGGTAGGGCCAGATATCGCGCTCGCCTTCGGCGCTGGCCGTATCCAGATGCCAGGCAGTTGGAGTGACTGGACGTTCCATTTTTAGATTTTGCACGCTTAAGAGAATGGGACTCTGCGCCGGAATTTTCCCGTGACAAAGCTGCTGCGGATAACGGTCCGTTCTGCTGAAATGCGGCAATCGCCAAGGCTGAACCGGGAGAGTAATTTTCCCAAACCAGTCGTATTTCGTGTACGTTTCGTAATTGCAGTATGCGAGGGTCATCCTGCTGCCAAAAAATGGGAACAATAGATGTTTAGACGCGCAATCGGCATGGAGGTTTGGCATTCGACACCGGTATGTCCTTTCTGGCCGATCATGAATTACGAAGAAAAGGAAACGCCAAGTATTGGAGTTCGATGTGCGAAATGTCTCGAGCTTGATATGAAAAACCAGCATCGTCGTGCCGATGAACGGAAAGCCCAATAAATGTCGAGCGCGCTGCGCCGGGTTTTGAAATGGCTCAATCAATTTGGCTCATTGATTCGTCGATTTGTTGATGTGCCAGTCGACTGTAAGGTGAACGAAAGCCCTGGCAGCTTTGCCGCAAACCGGTGCCAACGTTTTTCGCCATCCGTCTGTTGCTAGATCTGCCAGGAGGTCTCCTCTCTTCGGAATGATGAACGGCATGCGCGTAAGCACTTCCACGGCCGGCCTTCGGCCGCGCCGGTGATGATTGACGCCGCGGAGCAAGACCAAAAGGGTGACGGCCGGGGGCGGTCCAACCCGCTCTATCCGGATGGAAAATCGTGAAATCCAGACTTGGCGGGGGCGGCCATACCCCTCCTTCTGGGCCTTTTTGGCGGCTTCCGATAAAGAACATTGCATCTATTCGCTTGCCGATATAGGTCTGACCGCAGGGGCCGTTGTGCCGGGGAACGGACAGCCGTTTCGGGCGCAGCGCGGTATGTGTGCTATCGCACAGAGAATTGCAAGGCGATGGGTAATGATGCACCCTGGTGCTTGTTCATCCTCCCTCCCTTGGGTGAACCTTGGAGCACTCAGCCCGACAATCGCGCCTTGCGAACCCTGTCGGGCTTTTTTTGTGCATTGGACCGGTGCCGGAAATAAACCCAATAGGGTTGCGGGTGTATTCTGAGCGCTGCACAATGGTTGCCGTCCCGAATCCTGGATTGCTGCCCGGGACAAGGGTTGGGACCTACCTCTGCTGTTCAGGAATTCTGCATAGCGCCCAATCTTTGGCAATGCAGCGGCCGATCCGCATCGGGCGGAGCGAATCTGACAAGGACCTGGCGGAGGTTCGCCGATTCGCTTTTCCTGTCCCGGAATTACCCGCCGCATTCGCAGCTTCACTGCGTGACAGGGTTAAATGGCGTGCCACGGAGATTGTCGATTTAGAGGACGTATTCTTGCGTTGCAACACCGGGATATTCGCGGACTTTTGGCGCTCCGTGCCATTATTCGGCAGCCGGCGATGTCGGACATTCGTCAGGAAAACTTGTCGATATACGGACGTGCCGATTTTCTTTCAAGAAACAGAGCGACCTTGCAGGAGCGGCGTCCTGTCATTTTTTCGACATGCAGCGACTGGCACGGCTGTTGCACCAATACGGGTGCGCCTGGGCGGATGGGCAATAGTGGTCGGGATTTTCTGCCACGCGGCTTGCACATTTCCCCGGCGCCTTCGAGTCCAAGGGAGTTACCGAAATGGAGTCAAGCTTTGTTTCGGATGACGGAAAAACTGCCGTCATCGTCGATATCAAGCTGAAAGAAATTGAGCCGGTAAGGCTGCGAACCCTTCTTGACCCATCGCGGCGAATTATCTGGCAATCGACGTCAAATTCGTGCCAATTTCATTAGCAACTTCCAGGTTATGGATATACGCCGCAATAATTTCGACGTAAGCAATACCGTGGATACTACCGACGCGGCGTCGGTGAACCGCGAGGTCAGCCGCATCTTCCGCAATTTGTTTCCGCAAGCCGATACCCGGCAGATCGATGCCTGTTTTTCCGACGTCGTTCGTCTTTACCGCGGAGAGAATCCCTCATATCGCGCCTGCGATACGGCGTATCACGATATTCAACACGTATTCGAGGTCTCGCTGGCGATGGCGCGCCTGATGGATGGGTATGAGCGCTCGCACCGCGCCGCGGAATCGCTGGGCGCCCGCTTGTTCGTGTTCGGCATGGTGATCGCACTGCTTCATGATGTGGGCTATTTGCGCCACGTCAACGACAGCCGCCACGACAATGGCGCGCAATACACCACTATCCACGTTTCCCGCGGCGCAAGATTCGTCCAGCGCTACATGGGCGAAATCGGCATGGCGGATCTTGCGCCGATAGCAAAAGACATCATCCATTTCACTGGCTATGAGCGGCCGGCAGCACAAATCCGGGTTCCGCACATCATGTTCCGCATGCTGGGCCACATGCTCGGTACGGCAGACATCATCGCACAAATGGCCGACCGTTGTTACCTGGAAAAATGCCGTGATCGCCTGTTTCCCGAGTTCGTGCAGGGCGGTCTCGCGGCTGGCGGGAAGGACGACAATCGGACTGGAATCCTGTTTACGTCCGTCGAGGACTTGATCGTGAGAACCCCCCAGTTCTACAAGACCGCGACCGTGCGTCTGAACGAACAACTGGGCGAAGCGCACAAGTACGTCGAGCGGCATTTCGATGGACAGAATCTCTACTTCGAGGAAATGCAAAAGAACGTTCGCTATGCTTCGATCGTGGCAGAGGAGCGCGATTTGTATTTGCTAAGACGCACTCTGCAATAACACTGGATTGACAAAGGTGCTTGTGTGTCCGGAGCGCCTCATGGAATGGTTCTGTCAGATTTTCGAGTTCATTTACATGGGTGCTCGATCCTATCGATGGCACGCGCTCGTTCATTACCGGCTTGCCGTTATGGGGCACCCTCATCGCCTTGCATGACGGCGAGCACCCGCGCATCGGCGTCATGAATCAGCCCTTCACCAAGGAGCGCTTCCTGGGTACGCCCAAGGGAGCCTGGCTGAACGGAAAGCCCATCCAGGTGCGTCCCTGTGCAGGGCTCGCGGAAGCCCGGGTCACTTGTACCTCTTTGCAAATCTTCGATACTTCAGAACAGCTTGCGGCCTTCAACCGCGTGGCAGAGCGATCTCGCCTGGTTCGATATGGCGGTGACTGCTACGCCTATTGCATGCTGGCTTGCGGGCACATTGACGTCGTGATCGAAGCAGGCCTGAAGCCCTACGATATTCAGGCCCTGATGCCCATCATCCGGAGCGCTGGAGGACTCGTCAGCACATGGGATGGCCAGGATCCACAGCACGGCGGCGCGATCATTGCCTGCGGTGATCGTCGGTTGCATGCGGAGATCCTTCCCTAGCTGAAGGACGTTAGGTACAACCAGGCCGGTACTGCGACCCACGCAATGCGATCTTTCACTGAAAGCCAGGCGGAGCCGCTGCGATTCCGGCGGTTCTGGACCGTCATGGGAATCGGCTTCGTTTTGCTGGTAATTTATTTATCGCTGACACCCGAGCCGCCGGATCTCGGCGCGCCCGAAGGCTTGAAAATCGGCCATGTTATTGCCTACGGATGGCTCATGATCTGGTTCGCGCAGATGCATCGCGATTTCGGCCGCCGGCTGATATGCGCGGCGGCATTCTGCACGCTCGGAATTGCGCTCGAATACCTGCAGGGGATGACCGACTACCGTGGTTTCGAATATTCGGACATGCTGATCAACTCGGCGGGCGTGGCGATTGGCCTCGTCCTTGCGCAGACTCCGTTGCAGAACGGTCTGCGCATACTGGAGTTGATCCTGAAGGGAGGCAAGGAGCGGATTTGATCTGTCTTCGTGCAAACCCGTCTCGCGCAGATCGTTTGCCAACCCCCCCACTTCTCTCGGGAACGGCCCTTTAATCTGCGAGCAGCCCAAATTCCCGGGACGACCGCTCTTCAATCGCGGGAGCCGAATCGTCAATCTGGCCAACCGGGACAGTGTGGGTGCAGGAATTCCGTCGGTACTGACGGGCGTTGGACTTGTTCGCTGCGGTCGAAAAGGCCGCAGCGGTTGCGTCCAGTTGTAGATTTGTCTCAAACCATCAGTACGGCATGCCGAAGGCCGAAACAAACAGGCGGCTGGCCTTTTCTTCGGAATACCATTACCGACGCCTCACCAGGCAATTTTCTCAGTGCTACTCGGTCGGCCCGATCCGATGGGTGCTGATCAAGCAGGAGTGTTTTACCCAGCTAGATGGCGTCGCCGAGGCAATTATCGAGAAAAAGGTAATGCCGATTCACAAACTGTCGTATTACCTCCTGAGGATTTTCCGCGGTTGAGGGCCCAGCAAGGCTGCGATTCCCGGACAGTTAGTTGCGCGAATTCCTCGCGAGAACCGTCCGCCTGGCCGGCAATTGTTCAATTGCGGCGGCCCATCGTGAGTTCCGAAGGTGGGACAAGCAATTTTGCGCATAGCTGGCTGCGCTCCTCCGTGATGGATCGAGCGCTCGCGGTGCTCGACATTTCAAACCAATAAATATTTGAATTGAGAAAGTTAGCGCATTCTCGGAATGCTAAGTCTATCTGCAGGCGAACCAAATCTACTATTTGGAAGATTTGACAAATTTCCACAATGCCGTAAAAAGCTATCTGTAAGAAAAGTGGCAAACAAGGCGGCCGGCCTAGGCGCCTGTCATAAAAAATAGAGGGTCTTCAGGAAATCGAGTGGGTTATTTTGGGTCATTTTAGATCGCCGGGAGCATGCAGGTGAGAATCTTTAGCCGGAGGTATTCTTCGTCGCGTAGCCCATATGCGCGGCGCTGGATGAC
>JANXPQ010000095.1 GCA_025357235.1 Betaproteobacteria bacterium | reverse complement strand
GGGGCGGAATCCGAGTCGTGGGCGCCTGTATTGACGCTGATGGACCGAGTCTTGGCGCCTGCTCCCGCAAACGGAGCTGCGCTTAACGTGTCGACAGGCGCACAGTCCTTGTCGACACCCCCTCATCGAGTCGAGCTGCTCGGCGCGCCACAAGGGGAACCCCGAACAGCCGAAACCGGGCTTTGCCAGTCACCAATCACCAGTTACCAGTTATGGTCGAAGACCGGTATCCCCTTGGGGGGCACTGCGTTCCTTCTACCCGCTTGTCATTCGACGCGCTATGCTGTTGCAGGTAATTGCAAAAGCCTGAAACCGAGCGCCGCCAAGAGTCGCTTTCTTCGACAATCGACAGGACGAGAAAAATGAAAACGATCATTCTCAAGTTCTCGTTTCTGGCAATTCTCTTGACCTTCATTCCGAATATCGCCGGCGCCGCGGCCGTCGATGATGAAATCAACCGCATGGAGGAAAGCCGCTATGCAGCGTTGATCGGCGCGGACTGGAAGGCCCTCGACGCCATCCTGGCCGATGACTTTTTCTACAACACCGCAGGCGGCGCGCAGATGAGCAAGAGCGAGTTCATCGGCCTGATGCAATCGGGCGCCGCCGTGGTCAGAAAGGCCGTCCGGGAAAACGCGACTGTGCGCTCATACGGAGACGTGACGCTTGTGACCGGCATTGCCCACATCGACGTGACGTTGAAAGGGGAAGACAAGACCCTGCATTCCCGCTACCTGCACGTCTGGGTGAAGGACGGGCAGGATTGGAAGCTGGTGGCGCGTCAGGCGACTTATCTGCCCGAGAAGAGGTGATCTGAAATTGAGTCCTGGTCGGCTTTTTTGAGCGACCGACCAGCGTGACTACTGCGGGTTTCCCCATCGCGCCTTGGCTTGCGCCAATGCCTCGTCCCGCACGGCCTTGGCCTCCGTCATGCACCCAGGTATGGCTTTGCTCGATCGCTTGCGGCACTTCGCCTTCGCAGTCTTGTAGTCTGTCTGTGCTTTCGCTTTGGCGGCGTTGTAGTCGGCTTGTTTGGATTGATCGATTGCTGCCGTGGACAGTTGAGTTGGCCTGCTTGCCTTCTGCGCAGTCGAACCTGCTTTGGCGTTCGGCTGCGTTGCTGCGGCAACGTTTTGGACCGGTACCAATATTCCAATGCCGGCAAACAAGCCGACGAGCAATAGAGAAAGTGCGGTGCGTCTCATCCTGGTTGCGTCCTTTCAGCTGGAGGAGAACGGGACCGGGCCGTTTGCTTCATGGTAAAACAATCCGCGACTCGCGCATCCACCGGAACTTGTGCCCGAAGCGATAGTTGTCTCCCTCGACGTTTACGATCAGCGGTTCGCCGGAGAAGTTCGCTTTCTCGCGGATCTGTTCCAGTACCGCGGACGCGCGGCGATTGTTCTGACAGTAGCGAGGGTCGCGCTTGGTATGGTGCATAAATATAATGCAATGTCCCAAGCCTGATCCTGGTCCCTATGTGCGGAAACCCGGGTCAGGCCTGCATAATTGCATATTGACGGTAGACGCTACACGTCGCGACTTCAAAGATTCTGCGCTTTGAACCGTCCACGCCGCTCGATCTTCCGTCCAGAGATTATGAATTTCCCCTCGCCTCGAGAATGAACCGTCTCCAGAACCTTCGGCGACGTCGCTACATGCGCCTTTACGACTTTCCAGACAAAGAGGCTGAGCATGTTGATTTGGCCGCGGTCATATAGCCGGCATTCGAAGTTGGCGTAGCACTCTTCGATCGAGATGAAGGCGACAGATTTATTTTCCCCCATCGAGTCCAGCCGCAGTCTCAGAATGGTCCGAAGGATTTGATACTCGGGCTGACGTGCTCGTGCATTGTTATGAATTGACCGAGGCCGCGTGATGCTGCGCCATGGTCGAGAGGCAAAAGGCAAATGCTTCGGCGCGACGAAATTGCGCGCGTACCCGAGATCCGCGAACGGGAGAAGCTGCCCGTTGGCTGCAACCTCGATCCGGGCAAGGACGAGCAACGCGAAATGCAGATCCGGGTGGCGGGCACCGGGCAGATGGCATCCGCTGCGATGGCAGCGCATGCGTTCACCATCATCGTGTGGATTCCGCCGCAGAACAAAGCGAGTCCTCCATGATTGCCCCCGCCATGTCCGCTAGTCAGACCCGGCGTCGGGTTCTTTGCGTTCGCGGGAAACATTCCGGAAATTGACTAGGATCAAAGAGGAGCAGGCAAACGCCAGTGAGGATTGCAGGGGCAATATAGAGTATGGAGAACCACGCGACGGTGCAGTCACCTGCGCGCCATGTTATTGATGCACATTGCACGTCTGAGGCCAAACCGCAGGTCAATACAAAACATGAACTCGACCTACCGAAAGCCGCGAGCCGAACAAGTACCGAACAAGGGGTCAAGTCTTGCCTTTTGCCCCGCTCCACATTTCCACGAGCACAAACACGGGTTAGCTCAATCTGTCCCCTTTCCCCGTCTGAGGCGGCTAATGGGTGACCGCGTGTTTACTTCGCACACCTACGATAGGATTGCCGGAATGAAACGTTCGACTTATGCGGAAGTGGTCTTGCTCGCAGCGATCACGCTTCTGGGCGGTTGTGCATCGAATGCGCCCGAGCGCCTGGACAAATCCCCTGCCTATCATTGGGGCTATGCACGCGCATTCGCCTATTCACCTGACGGACGCACGTTGGTCGCGTTGCGAGACCGCCTAATGAACGCCGCCGAAATACTGGACGCGAACACCCTGACAGTTATACATACGCTCAAGGGTTCGGAAGGCCCTCGCATGGTAATGACGGCACCACCGGGCTCAGTGGCCTTCTCGCCAAATGGCGACCTGCTCGCCACCGCGGGCGTGGACGATGTTGTTGTGCTTTGGGATGCGCGGACATGGAAAGAGCGTCGACGGCTTCCGGATACGAAATGGGCTAGCGGTGTGTCGTTCCTGCCAGACGGCAGGACGCTGGCGACGGCCGGCCCCGGGGAGACGGTACGTCTATGGGATACGGACACCGGCGCGCAGAATGCGTCGCTGGAAGGGCAGCAGGGCGCCGCGATCTCGGTCGACGTATCGCGCGATGGTCGGCTCCTGGCGGTAGGGGGGAATCGCCAAGGAAGCGCAGCTCTGGGATTTGGGTAATAGATCAAAGATTGCCCAATTTGATCAGCAGGTCGCACCGGCGTTGTCTGTCGCGTTCTCGCCTGACGGCAAAAAACTGGCCACCTCGGCTGCGGGCCTCGGAGCGCTTGTATGGGATGTTGAGACCGGCCGGGCGGCTGCGCCCGCCGCCCTACAGTCTACGCCCAGCGGGTCGGAGCTTTCGCGCGCACTTGTCTTCATGGCCGGTTTAGGGTCCATCGCCACGGCGGCGACCAAGGGTGGGGTGGGTTACTTGATCGTTCCGGGTTCGGGAACGACGTTGACGAACGACTTTTTCTGTCCGGTTGCAATCTCGCCGGACGGTAAGCTTCTGGCAGTGATCCAACGTTCTCCCAACATCAAAGGCGACTTTCAGGTCGAGATCTACAGTCTCGGTTCGCGCGAGAAGGTTGCAGAATACTTCTCTGGCATTTCGGCGCTGGCCTTCAGCCCGGACAGTAAGACGCTGGTCGTGAGCGGATTCTTTCGGGCAATCTTGATTGACCCCTACACCGGCAAGGAGCTGCCAACGTCAACGCGGCGCAATCAGTAATTGCCGGAGCGCGTCTCCTCAGGGCTTCCGGAAGCGCAGCACGAACCGGTCGCTGGTGCCACGGCGTTCCCCGGCGGCGCGCGGCGAATCGTTCCAATCCCGGGTGTCGTCCTTGTTGCGGAGGAAATCGGCCTCACCATCCAGTACGAACCCTGCTGCCAGCACTTCAGACTTGACGACATCCTCTTCGATGCGATGAAAGGTATCAGTCACTTTGATACCGTCGCCCGGTCGCGCGCTGTGATCGACAATCACAAATACGCCGCCCGGCTTGAGTGCAGCGAACACGGCCTTGTTCATGGCCTCGCGATCCACCCCGAGCCACACGGTGTCGTGATAGAACAGCACCATCGTGACCGCGTCGAGCGGAGGCATGTCCCCTGGAAAGGGATCGTCGAAATCGCGATCCATGCGCACGACGCCCTTCATTACCGGCTTCGCGAGACGCGCGCTCCAGGGTTTTTCTAGAAACATGTCCAGCAGCCGCTTGGAGTTCTGCCCGTACACGGCGCCTTCGTCGCCTACTTCCCGCCTGAGCAACTCGGTCGTATAGCCGCCGCCTGCACCCAGGTCGGCGATGCGCCAACCGGGCTGGATGCCCAGGAAGGCGAGCAGCTCGGCCGGCTTGCGACCGGCGTCCAGCGCACGATCCGCTGGGCTGCGATCTGGCGCCGTCACGACTGCGTTCGCAAGGGCCATCGAATCTTGGCTCAATGCGTGCTCGGAGAGGCCGGCGGTGACCATCAGCACGGACAGCAACAATGTACAAATTCTGTTCATGGCTTTCTCCCATCGGTTCCAATCCATTCCGGATCGCCCGGACGAGCGTATTTCCCACGCGCGGAAATCGTAGCGCAAAAACGTAACCCTCGTAATCGCCAGGCCCATCCCGGGACTTTCACGTCCGGATGGCTAGGAAAAGAGGCGCAGTCGGATTGTGCGCATGGAGCACGATGTCAGGCCCTGGCTTTTGCTTCCCGCACTCGGCTCGGATACATCGGGGATGGGCAAC
>JANXPQ010000413.1 GCA_025357235.1 Betaproteobacteria bacterium | reverse complement strand
CTTTTTCATTTTCAAGCCCGGGTACCCGCGCATCCGCATGGGCTCCGGTTCGGGCATACTCTCGCCTTTCGCATAATCTGTGGACTCAGGACTGGACCATGTACGATTTCGTATACAAGCACAAACGCTGGCTGCAGATCGGTCTGCTGGTACTCATCGTCCCGCCGTTCGCACTGTTCGGCATCGACTTCTATTTCCGCAATACCGATACCGCCGGCTCGCTGGCCAAAGTCGGCGACACTCGCATCTCCGAGATCGAATTCTCCCGGGCCTTGCGCCAGGCGCAGGAGAAGATGCGAGAGATGATGCGCGACAAGCCCGATCAGTCGCTGCTGAACAGCCCGCAGCTCAAGGAGTCGGTGCTCAATGAATTGATCGAGCGCCAAGTCACGCTTTCGCGCGCCGCCAAAGTCGGCATGACGATTTCGGATTCCGAGTTGCAGAAGATGATAGCCGCTGTCGATGCATTCCACGATTCGGCGGGAAAATTCTCGCGCGAGCGCTATCGCCAGCTGCTGCAGGGGGAAGGATTGACCCCGGCCGCGTTTGAAAACCAGGTGCGCACGAACATCATGCTTGAGCAGGTGCGCAGCGTTTATTCCGGCTCTGCTTTCGTTCCGGAATCGGTTGCGGACCGGTTGCTGAAAATTCGCGAGCAGGAGAGGGAAGTCAGCCAGGTTCTGTTCAGCCCGGCAGATTATCGCAAGCAGGTCAATATTTCCGACGCCGACGCGGAAAAGTACTACACGGAGCACAAGGGCGAGTTCCTGGTTCCCGAGCGGGTCAAAGTCGAATTCGTGGTGCTGTCTCTGGAGGCCTATCAGCGCGGCGTCCAGGTCAGTGACGAGGAAATCAAGAAATTCTATCTGGAGAATCAAAGCCGGTATCAGACGCCTGAAGAACGCCGCGCCAGCCACATCCTGATTCCGGCTGCCGCCTCGGCCAGTGCCGAAGAGAAGGCCAAGGCCAAGGCGCAGGCAGAGGATCTGTTCAAGCAGGCGAAGGCGAATCCGAAGAAATTCGGCGAACTCGCAGCGAAATTTTCCAAGGATCCCGGATCCGCGGAGAAGGGCGGCGATCTCGGCTTTTTCGGACGCGGGCTGATGGTCAAGCCTTTCGATGAAGCGGCTTTCTCGATGAAAGTGGGTGATATCGCGGGCCCGGTCGAGACGCAATACGGCTATCACATCATCCGTCTGGATGCGATCAAGGCGGTGCAATCCACGCCGCTGGAGGCCGTCAAGGCGCAAATCGTCGAGGAGCTTCGCAAGCCCAAAGTGGCCAAAGCCTTCGCGGAAGCGGCCGATAATTTCAACAACCTGGTCTACGAGCAATTCGACAGCCTGCAGCCCGCGATTGATGCCCTGAAGCTGACATTGCAGAAAAGCGACTGGGTAAGCCGGGTCGGGGGCAACCCGAATCCGCTGCTCAACAACGACAAGTTGCTGGCAGCCCTGTTCTCCGACGAGGTGCTCAAAAACAAGCACAATACTTCGGCGATCGAGGTCCAGCCGAACATGCTTTTGGCCGCTCGCGTAATCGGACATAAGCCACCGGAAGGGTTGCCGCTGGATCAAGTGCGCAAGGATATCGTGCAGCATCTGGCGGATCAGGCGGCGACCAAGCTTGCGGAGAAAGAAGGCCGTGCGGCGCTCGACAAGCTGAAGAAGGGTGAGACCGTTGCATTGTCCTGGTCCGCGACGCAGACGGTGACGTTGCAGAAGCGACAGGGCCTGCACCCTGAAGCGGCGCAATCCGTATTCGGTGCCGATACGGCCAAGCTGCCTGCGTATGCCGGTGTGCCGGTCTCGCAGGGCCGATTCGTGATTTATCGGGTGACCAAGGTCAAGGACGTCGCGGAAACCAGTCCGGAGCAACGCAAAGCGCTGGCGAAGCAGTTGACGCAGATGATCGGACAGGAGCAGTACATCGCCTACCTTGCCAGCCTGCGCGAACGCGCCGACGTGAAAATAGACAAGAAGAAACTGGATCAGGGTTCCTGATCGAATCCGAACTGCAAACAAGCCCGCATGGCGAAGCCCGTGCGGGCTTTTTTATTCGATCGGGCCGACTGCCGTGGTATTGAATCCGGCGTCGACGTAAGTGATTTCGCCGGTGATCCCGCTGGCGAGGTCGCTGCACAGGAATGCGGCCGTGTTGCCGACCTCGTCGATGGTCACGTTGCGGCGCAACGGCGACTGTTTTTCGGAGAGCGCCAGCAATTTTCCGAAATTTCCGATGCCGGCCGCGGCCAGCGTCTTGATCGGGCCGGCCGAGATGGCGTTTACGCGTATGCCCTTTGGCCCAAGGCTTTGCGCCATGTAACGCACGTTTGCTTCGAGGCTGGCCTTGGCCAGGCCCATCACGTTGTAGCTCGGGAAAGAGCGTTCCGCGCCGAGATAAGTCAACGTCAGCAGTGCGGCGTTGCGGCCTTGCATCATGGACAATCCGGCCTTGGCCAGTGCGGCGAAACTGTATGAGCTGACGTCGTGGGCGATCCGGAACGACTCCCTGCTGACCGAATCCAGATAGTCTCCGGCAAGGGCTTCGCGCGGCGCGAAGGCGATCGAATGGATGATGCCGTCGAGGCCATCCCAGTGCGTTCTGAGTTCGGCGAACAAGGCATCGATTTCCGCGTCGCTGGCCACATCGCACGGTAATACCAGTTTGCTGTCGAACTCGGCAGCCAGGTCGACTACGCGATCCTTCACCCGCTCGCCCTGATAACTGAAGGCAAGCTGCGCGCCTTCGCGACGCATGGCTTTGGCGATGCCATAGGCGATGGAACGGCTGCTGAGCAGGCCGGTGATCAGGATGTTTTTGTTCTGGAGAAATGCCATGGTGGTTCCCCTTGAGAGTCCCGCGCATTATAGCGAAACCCCTTGCGCGGCCGTTGCCGCATTGCAAGACGATTGACTGCCGGGTATTCCGCTACACTTCACCGCAATGAAAGGCCTGATAACAATAGTGGCGTTCGTGCTGCCGGCCTGGCTTGGCGGGTGCAGCGGACCATGGAATGATCCTTACCCTGCGCAGGAAGCCGGCAAGAATATCCTCTACTCGTCGTTTTCCGAGCGGCCCAAGCATCTCGATCCGGTGCAGTCGTATGCCGAGAACGAGGCCGTGTTCACCGCACAGATTTACATGCCCCCGCTGCAGTATCACTACCTCAAGCGGCCGTACGAGCTGACCACGCTGGCCGCCACGGAAGTACCCAAGCCGACCTACTACGATGCGGCGGACCGCAAATTGCCGGACACCGTTCCGGGCGACAAGGTCGCCTACAGTGTCTACGAAATTCATATCCAGCCCGGCATCATGTACCAGCCGCACCCCGCTTTTGCCAAAGACGAAAACGGCAAATACCGTTATCACCAGCTCAGGCGCGAGGACCTGGAAAATGTCTACGAGCTGCGCGATTTCAAGTACACCGGCACCCGGGAGCTGGTGGCCGACGACTACGCTTTCCAGATCAGGCGTCTTGCCCATCCGAAACTGCATTCGCCGATCTTCGGGCTGATCAGCGGGTACATCGTCGGCCTGAAGGAGTACGCGGAGAAGCTGCAGCAGGCAACCAAGACGCAGGCGGCGGACGGCTACCTCGATCTTCTGCAGTTTCCCCTCGACGGCGTGCAAGTCGTCGACAGCCATACCTATCGGATCAAGCTCAAGGGCAAATACCCGCAATTCGTCTACTGGCTCGCCATGCCCTTTTTCTCGCCGATTCCCTGGGAGGCCGAGCGCTTTTATTCACAGCCCGGAATGTCGGAAGGGAAAAATCTATCGCTGGACTGGTATCCGGTCGGCACAGGTGCTTACATGCTGACGCTGAACGATCCGAACCGCATGATGGTCATGGAGCGCAACCCAAACTTCGCCGGCGAGCCCTATCCGTCGGAAGGCGAGATCGGCGACAAGGCGGCCGGACTGCTCGACGACGCAGGAAAGCCGATGCCCTTCATCGACAAGGCGGTATTCAGCCTGGAAAAGGAAAGCATTCCCTACTGGAATAAATTCCTGCAGGGCTACTACGATGCCTCCGGCATCACGTCCGACAGTTTCGACCAGACCGTGCAGATGAGTCCCAGCGGCGAAGTCTCGCTTGCGGACGAAATGCGCAGGCAGGACATCCGGCTGCAGACCTCCGTGGCGACGTCGGTGATGTACATGGGATTCAACATGCTCGATCCGGTCGTCGGCGGCGATTCCGAGCGCACGCGCAAGCTGCGGCAGGCGATTTCCATTGCCATCGACCAGGAAGAGTTCATCTCGATTTTTACCAATGGCCGCGGCATTCCCGGACAGGGCCCGATTCCGCCGGGCATATTCGGTCATCGGGAAGGATTGGGAGAAATCAATCCTTATGTCTACGACTGGGTCAACAGCAAGCCGGAACGCAAGCCTCTGGAGTATGCGAAGAAACTGCTGGCCGAGGCGGGCTATCCCGACGGGATCGACAAGGCGAGCGGCAAGCCGCTGGTCATATATTTCGACACGACAATGAGCGGCGTCGGAGGCAAATCGCGCATCGACTGGCTGACCAAGCAGTTCCAGAAAATCGATCTGCAGATGGTCGTGCGCAACAGCGACTTCAACCGCTTCCAGGACAAGATACGCAAAGGCACGGCGCAGTTGTTCTTCTTCGGCTGGAATGCGGATTATCCGGATCCGGAGAACTTCCTGTTTCTGTTCTATGGCCCGCAGTCGCGCATCAAGAGCGGCGAGAATGCCGCAAACTACCAGAATCCGGAATACGACCGCATGTTCGAGCGCATGCAGGTCATGGAGAACGGGCCGGAGCGCCAGGCGCTGATCGACCAGATGGTCGAGATGCTGCGCCGCGATGCGCCCTGGGTGTACATGCTCTATCCGAAGGACTACACGCTGGCGCACTCGTGGGTCTACAACCGCAAGCCCAACAAGATGGCCAACAACGGCCTGAAGTACCAGCGCATCGACCCGCAGTTGCGCCAGAAGAAACGCTCCGAGTGGAATTATCCCGTGGTCTGGCCGATCGTCCTCCTGCTTGCGGCGCTGGCGTTCGTGCTCACGCCCGCCGTGCGGTCGTATTCCGG
>JANXPQ010000050.1 GCA_025357235.1 Betaproteobacteria bacterium | reverse complement strand
CCTCGGTGAGCCCTGTCCGGATGCTGAAGACCGGGATCTTTCAACATCCAGGAGCCGCCTTCCGTATCCCAGGATCATTCCGATCAGCGCCCAGAACAGCAGCGAGTTGTTGCGACCCAGGTGGATGTCGGTCATCGATTTGACAACGATACCGGCGACGATCGCCAGCCCAGCCGCCCCCAGCTTGCTGCAGGTTTCTTCGGGTGATCTATAGAGGGAAATGAACTCCCTGGCGATCGCGACAAAGATCACAAGCAGGGCGATCATTCCCGGTATTCCCATCTGCAGCCCGTAATTGAGGAAAATGTTGTGTGCGTGCCACAACTGGGGATTCTCAAAATGCTGCGCATCGAGCACCGACTTCGCACTGCCCATGCCGAATCCGGTTCCGATCAGAGGATGCGCCCAGATATGCCTCAGCGAGAAATCCCACAACTCTATCCGGGGGTCGCGACTCAGGAATTCAAGCAAACCGACCGAACTCGTCTCCGCCTGGAACCGCGACCGGATGACTGTGAGCAGCAACGCTGCCGATACGCCCAATGCAGCAACGGAAAAAATGGCGGTCAGCTTCAGGGCTTTGCCACGACTGGTACGCCGAAACAAACGCAGCCCCGTGAAAGCAATTCCGGAGACAGCAAGCGCTACCCAGAACGCCCTATTATAGGAAAGGTACCCGCCTATCGCCACCATGAGCAACAGCAGCCACGGGACGCTTTTGAACGAGTCCTTCGAGAACGACTGCTCGAGTGCGATGAACAGCAGCGGGCACAGGAGAATGTAATAAGTCGTGGAGCTGCCGGGACCGCCATGCCATCCTATGCGACCCTGACCTCCGAACAGGCGTTCGGGCATTCCCTGTATGGAATAGTAAGCAGCAAAGTACGTGACCAGGCATGCACCGGCGAGAAAGACCCAGTTCCAGAGCCGCCACTGCCGTTCGCCCTGCGTCAGCGCATAGAAGGTCAGGAACGCCACCATCGTGTAGCCGATCTCATTCTTGATTTCACCTAGCGAATATTGCGGATCCAGAGCCCAGATCAGCGACAGCACGGAAACTGCAACCCACAGCGCGATGGGAAGCTTCAGCGGAATTCCGGGCGGTTGTGTTCGACGCCACATCCACGCCGCGGTGATGGCCGCTATGCCCAGGCTGACGAGCCGGAAGGCGACCGTACCGGGAAAGGGAAGGATGAAGAGGAACAGGCCTGGTACGAGGTAGGGGAGATTTTCAGCGACAAACCGTCGGGCTTGGGTCGCAAGCTTTGCAAATGTCATTTCCGAATGTCCGGGCGGAAGCTGATGGGGACTAGTTGAGTGAAACGGCACAATCGTTCATGAGCCGGCCATAGGCCGCGTGGGCCTCGTCGACGCTGATATCTGCAACGTTCCGCGACTCCGGCTGCAGCAGCAGATAGGGCACCGCCCAGGGATGCCAGTGCGTGGCGTCGGAATCGCCGAAGAAGCAGACGATGGGCTTGCCCAGCGCAGCGCCAATGTGCATAGCCCCTCCGTCGCTGCATATCATAGCGTCGCATACCGACAATCCCGCAGTCAGTTCGTCAAGCGTATGCGTGGGAAACGCGATGACCGGAAGCCCTTCGGTGGCAGCCAGCACCCTCGCTGCCTTCTCATCGTCTCCCGGATGCATGGCATTCGTCTTGCTCCCTGGCGACCAGAACAGGGCGAATCGCGACTTCTGTTCCCCGGAGTGAAGTTTCCGGATCAACGCCGCGAAGCGATCGGCCGGCCAGCGCTGGCTCGGCAATCTCGAACTCAGGTGTACCGCCAGTACCCGCGATTTGCCCGCTCCTGCAAAAATCTTCTGCTGCGCCGATCGCACTTTGGCCGGATCGGGAAAAACCCGGGCGGGCCCGGGCTGGCCGGAAATGCCGAGCGGTGCCAGCAATCGGAACGTTCCCTCCACCTGATGCCGACGCACGTTGTCGGGCGGCACGCCAAGATCCACAATCCTCGACCAACGGGTCCCGGGTTCCACGAATCCGACGATGTGTCGTGGTGCAATCCACCTCGCGAGCTGCACCGGCCTCGGGGAGAATCCGATGTTTGCCAGAATTGCGAAGTCATAGCGCTCGCGCCGCAGGCCATACAGCAATCGCAGCCTTTGCAGGTACACGTCAAGCAGGCCTTGCCCGGTCTCGCCGCGGTGCTTCGCCTTGGTATACGTGTAGACGTGGTCGACATCGGGATTGCCGGACAGGATGGGAGCGTTGTAAGACGTGACCAGCGCATCGACGCGCGATTCCGGAAGGCCCTGCCGGATGGCATGAATCAGGGGTGTGGTGCAAACCAGATCGCCGATATTGTCGCGGCGTATGACCAGGATTTTTGTTTTTCTCACGTTTGCAGTCGAGAGATGGCTGCCAAGAAGCGATCGCTGGAAACGACGTCTTTCAATCCCCGCGGACCATGGCGAAAACTAAGCCACGATACCGGCATCGTGCGCCTGCTGGTCGGCATGGTAGCTGGAGCGAACCAGTGGACCACACGCGGCGTGGCGGAAGCCCATGGCCAGCGCTTCCTGCTCGAACTGGCCGAAGCGCATCGGCTCGACATAGCGCAGCACCGGCAGGTGACCGCGCGTCGGCTGCAGGTATTGCCCCAGCGTAAGCATTTCGACGTGGTGAGTGCGCAAGTCGCGCATCACCTGCAGAATTTCCTCGTCGGTTTCGCCCAGTCCGAGCATCAACCCTGACTTCGTGGGGATGTCCGGGAAGCGCGCCTTGAAGTCCTTCAGCAGCGTCAGCGAATTCTGATAATCCGCGCCAGGCCGCGCCTGCTTGTAGAGGCGTGGCACGGTTTCCAGGTTGTGGTTCATCACGTCGGGCGGATTGGCCGACAATTTCTCCAGCGCGACTTCAAGACGGCCGCGAAAATCCGGCACCAGCACTTCGATGCGGGTCCGCGGCGACAGTTCGCGGATCGCGCGGATGCAATCGGCGAAATGCTGGGCGCCGCCATCCCGGAGATCGTCGCGGTCGACGCTGGTGATGACCACATATTTCAATTTCATCGCTGCGATGGTTTGAGCGAGATTGGCGGGCTCGTCCGCGTCCGGTGCTTGTGGACGGCCATGCGCGACGGCGCAAAACGGGCAGCGGCGCGTGCACAGGTCGCCGAGGATCATGAACGTCGCCGTGCCTTTGCCGAAGCATTCGCCGATGTTCGGGCAGGATGCTTCTTCGCATACCGTATGCAATTTGTGGTCGCGCAGAGCCTGCTTGATTTCGAGGAAGCGCTGGCTGCCGGGCGACTTGACGCGGATCCAGTCCGGCTTTTTCAGTGGGACGATCGGAATGATCTTGACCGGATTGCGCGCGGTCTTCTGTTCACCGGTCTGGCGTTCGACCTTCGTCGTGGTCATCGGATTCCGTTCAGATTCCTGTGGCGAGTCTGTCGAGCAATTTTTCGGCAACGGCCTCGGCGGAATCGAGGACGCCGAAATCGCGCAGTTGGGTGACTTCAAGTCCCGGGTAGCCGCACGGGTTGATCACACCGAACGGCGCCAGGTCCATGCCCACGTTCAGGCTCAGCCCGTGATAGCAGCAGCCGTTGCGCACCCGCAGGCCGAGCGCCGCGACCTTGGCGCCGGCGATATAAACGCCCGGCGCATCTTCGCGTCCGCTCGCATCGATGCAATAACCTTCCAGCAATTCTATCACCGCCCGCTCCAGCCTCCGCACCAGCGCGCGCACGCCGAGATTGCGCCGGCGCAAATCGAGAAGGGTGTAGATCACGACCTGTCCCGGTCCATGATAGGTGATCTGTCCGCCACGGTCTGTCTTGATCACGGGAATGTGGTTATCGGTCCGCGGCAGATGCTCCGGTTTTGCCGCGACGCCGAGCGTATACACAGGCGGATGTTCCACGCTCCAGAGTTCATCCGGGGTATCCGCATTGCGTGCGAGGGTGAAATCGCGCATCCGATGCCAGACGGGCTCGTAATGCGCCGTTCCGAGGCGCCTTACGATGATTGGTGATTGGTGATTGGTGATTGGATCCAAATCTTTGGATGCAGGCAGAGACAGCTCTTCAAGCGACCTTTGCATTACGGATTACCTCTCAAGACGTGTAGTGCGCCGTACACCGGTCACTAATCACCAATCACAAATCACTGCCTTTAAAGCACCATCACGATCGCAGGATGATCGCAAAGGTCGCGATACAGGGCGTCGAGCTGCTCGCGGGACGTGGCACGCACGGTGCAGGTCACGCTCAGATAATTGTTCTTCTTGCTGGTGCGCATCTCGACCGTCGACTCGTCGAAATCGGGCGCGTGCCGCTGCACGATCTCCACGATGGCCTCCACCAGCCGCGGCTCGCGCCTTCCCATGATCTTGATCGGGAAGTCGGTGGGATACTCGATGAGGGATTCTTCTGCCATGTTCAGCCCGAGCGCATGACGCGGCTCTTGTAGTCCTGATAGAGTGCATACATTTGCGCGAACATCGGGCCGGGCTTTCCGATGCCGACCGGCGCGTCATCCAGTCGCGTGATCGCCAGTACTTCGCGAGTGGAAGAAGTCATCCAGATCTCCTGTGCGCTTCGCAACTCGGTTTCCGGGATTTCGCGGACTTCATGGCGGATGCCGTTGGCCTGCGCCAATTCCAGCACCACGTCGTAGGTGATGCCCGGCAACATCAGATGATTCTTGGGCGGCGCAAGCAGGACGCCGTTCCTGACCACGAAGATGTTGCTGGCCGCGCCTTCTGTCATGAATCCATCGCGCAGCAGTACCGCCTCCACGCATCCGGCTTCGACCGCTTCCTGGCGCAGCAGCACGTTCGGCAGCAGCGCGATGGCCTTGATGTCGCAACGCAGCCAGCGATTGTCCACTGCCGTGATCGCGCATACGCCGTCGCTTACCTGTTGCGGCGGCGGGGTCGTCAGCGGGTTGCTCATCAGAAAGACGGTCGGTGCGACGACTTTCGGAAAGGCATGGTCGCGCTTTGCCTGCCCGCGCGTAATGTGCATGTAGAGCGATTGGTCTTCCGGTTCGTTCAGTTCCACCAGACGTCCGATCAGTTGCGTCCACGTCGCGTCGTCGTGCGGATTGGCGAGCTTGATGCTGTTTAGGCTGTCCTGCAGGCGTCGCAAATGTTCGGCCAGCCGGAAAGGATGGCGCGAATATACCGGGATCACTTCGTAGACGCCGTCGCCGAAAATGAAACCGCGATCGAGCACCGGAATTCGTGCCTGCTCGATCGGCATGAACTCGCCGTTCAGGTAGATCACGAGTTCGCTCCGGACAGCTCCCGGTAAAGCAGGCGCAGGCTGTGCCAGCTGCGGATGAAGAGATTGGCGATGCCCACGTTTTCGAGCGCGACGACATTCTGTTCGGCAAACGGTTTGCCGTCGAAAGTCAGCCGCAGCGTGCCGACGCGGTCTCCGGTCCGAATCGGCGCCATCAGCGGCTGCATGCTCTCCATCGTCGCCTTCAGCCGTTCCGAAAAGCCTTTCGGCAATGTGACGAAGTAGTCGGTGGGCAGTCCCGCCTGCAATTCGTTGCTGTTGCCTTTCCACACCGGCAGGGCATGGATCGGCTGGCCGCCGGCGTAGAGCTTGACCGTATCGAAGGCCTCGAAGCCGTAGTTCAATAATTTCTGCGCGTCGACGGCGCGGCCGTTTTCCGAGCCGGCGTTGAGCACCACCGTGATCACGCGCCGGTCCTGGCGCTGCGCAGTGGCAATCATGCAGTAACCGGCGCTCTCGGTATAGCCGGTTTTAAGTCCGTCCACGAACGGGTCGCGCCCGAGCAGCAGGTTGCGGTTGTACTGCGTGATGTTGTTGTGCCGGTACTCGCGCACCTTGTACATCGGGAAGTATTGCGGAAATTCTTCGATGATCGCGCGCGACAGCGTTGCAAGATCGGACGCGGTTGAATAGTGCTGCCCATTGGGCAAGCCGGTCGCGTTGACGAAGTGGGAGTTTTTCATCCCGAGCCGCGCGGCTTCCCGGTTCATGGCATCGACAAACGCTTCCTGGCTGCCGGCCACGCCTTCGGCCAGGGTGATGGCCGCGTCGTTGCCCGACTGAACGATCATGCCGTTCAACAATTCTTCCACCGGGACGCTTTCGCCGATCGTCAGGAACATGCGCGAACCCGGGGCATGCCATGCCTTCTCCGAAACGCTGAACGGCTGTGCCAGCGTAATCTGCTTCTGGCGCAAAGCGTCGAAAACGACATAGGCCGTGAGCAGTTTGGTCAGCGATGCGGGTTCGACGCGCTCGTCCGCACCGCGGGCGGCCAGGATCTGCCGGCTCTGAAAATCCACCAGAAGGTATGCTTTCGAGGACAGCGCCGGGGCCTGGGCAAAGGCCGGGTGGCTGGTGAAAAGCGCGAGAAGGACGAGGAATTTCATCATCGTGAAGCCTGCGAATTATACAGGACGCACGTCGCATTCCCGATTGCCGCGCAACGCTGCGTCTGGAACAATGCATGCAGCGAAGACTTCACTCCATTTATGACGAGACTTCTGTCAAGACACGATTGTTGCGGCGCGGTGCTGCTCATCGGCTTGCTGGCCGGCACGGCGCAGGGCGCCGAATTGGTCAAGGTGCTGGATCCCTGGGCCCGGGCGACCGTACCGGGACAAAAGGTCGGCGGCGTCTACATGGAAATCGTCGCCCGCGAGAACCTGCGTCTGACCGGCGTGAAGAGCGCGGCGGCGGAAACGTCAGAAGTGCATCAGATGAAAATGGAAAACGGCATGATGAGGATGAGGGCGGTGCCGTTCTTGGAATTGCCTGCCGGCAAGCCGGTCAAGCTCGAACCGGGCGGCTATCACATCATGTTGTTCGACCTCAGGCAATCGCTGATGGCGGGACAAAAGCTCAAGCTCGAACTGACCGTCGAGGACAGGTCCAAACGACAGCATCGCGTTGCGGTCGAAGCGCTGGTCCGCGACCGCGATGCCGGCGCTGCGAGCAAGCACGACCACAACTGAAGCTAACAAGCGCTAGGCGGCGATCAGCAGTTCCGCAATCCAGCCTTCCTGGACCCAGCCGCGCAGCATGCCGGCGGCGCGCGCCGCCGCCTCGTCTTCGGCGATCCATTCGCACAATCCGGCACAAATTTCGCCGAAGCTCG
>JANXPQ010000007.1 GCA_025357235.1 Betaproteobacteria bacterium | reverse complement strand
GCCATCGCCTGCACGATGTTGCCGACGAAACTGCGGTCGCCGGGGCGGGTCGGCGCAAATCCGGGTGCTTCGTCGCAGCACCAGATGACGACGTCGGCGGCAGCCTCGATTTCCGCGACCTTGTAGCGGTCGATCATTTTCTTGTAACCGGCGAAGTACAGCACGCGCGAACCGGCAGCGCGCAACGCCTGCCCGATGGAAAACAGCACCGCATTGCCCAAGCCCCCGCCGACCAGCGTCACGGTTTCGTTTGCGTGGATTTCGGTCGGAGAGCCGGTCGGGCCCATGAGGATGACCGGCTCGCCGGGCTTGAGCAATGCGCACAGGTCCGAAGACCCGCCCATTTCCAGCACGATGGTCGAGACCAGGCCTTTGTCCGGGTCCACCCAGGCACCGGTCAGCGCCAGGCCTTCCATCGCCAGCCGGGTGCCGTCCGCTGTCCGGGCAAGCGTTTCGAAGTTCTGCAACCGGTAGAACTGTCCGGGCCGGAATTTCCTGGCGGCCTGCGGCGCCCGCACCACCACTTCGACGATGTTCGGCGTAAGGCGGATGACTTCATGCACGGCGGCGCGTAGATCGCCATTGAGCCGTGCAAAGAATTCGGCATCGTTGCCTGGATAAGCGGGCTGTATTTTGGCGAGCACGCGGCTCACCGACGGATAACCCTGCTTGGCGCCGCCCATGGCCTTGACCACATTGCCGGAGAAAGAAGGATGCAGGTCGCCGAAGAAGCTGACGAAGCGCCCATCCGGGCGGCGGGAGAGCAGCACTTGCGGCGTAGCCGGCTTGGCGCTTGCCTCCGGCTTGACCTGATCGCCGTTTTCGTCGCAAGCCTGAAAATAGCGGCCGTCGAGATGAAAGTTGTCGGCATCCTCGCGTGCCAGCACGGTGTTGGGCTGCGTGCCGGCGGCAACCAGCACGGCCCGCGCCGGCAACGTAGCGGTGATGGTCTCGGTCGTGCCGTCGTCCCGTGTCGTTTTGCTCGTGACAGTCAGACCGTTGGCATAACCGAACTCGTCCACTTCGACAGCGGCGGGCGTCACGTTTTCCGCGAAGCGGATGCCTTCCTCCAGCGCCTTTTCGATTTCCTCGTGGTTGAGCGTGTACGAAGGACTGTCGATCAGGCGTTTGCGATAGGCGATGGTGACCCCGCCCCAGGACTGCAGCAGTTCGAGGAGGCGCGGCTCCCGGCCTTCCTCGGCCGCCCTGGCGCGCTCGGCACGCAGTAACCGCGCGTGCATCAGCCACTCTTCGCCGATGGCCTTCTCGGACGTATTCCACGAGGCGTGCACTCGCTCTTTGCCGCGCTCGGCGCACAAAGTTTCGTAGCGCCGCAGGAATTTTTCGATCTGTAACGGGTAGTAGGCCAGCGATTCGGTCGCGGTATCGACCGCGGTCAGGCCACCGCCGATCACGACCACGGGCAAACGCAGTTGCATGTTGGCGATCGAATCGTTTTTCGCCGCACCGGTCAGTTGCAACGCCATCAGGAAGTCGGAGGCGGTGCGCACGCCAGCTGCAAGGCCGTTGGGAATGTCGAGCACGGTCGGGCGGCCGGCGCCGGCTGCGAGCACGACGTGATCGAAGCCAAGGGAAAAGGCGTCGTCGACTTCCAGCGTGCCGCCGAAGCGCACGCCGCCGAACAGGGCAAATTCCTCACGCCGTTGCAACAGCAGGCGGATCAGCTTCAGGAAATTCTTATCCCAACGCACCGTGATGCCGTACTCGGCGACGCCGCCGAAGCCGGCCATGATGCGGTCGTCCAGGGATTCGTACAGGGACTCGATGTCATGGATGGGTTCGAAGGCCACGCGTGTCCCCGCGGCATCCACTCCGGAGATTTGCGCGGGTAGCGGCTCGATCTTCAGCCCGTCCACTCCCACCACGGTATGCCCATCGTTCATCAGGTGGTGCGCGACGGTGAAACCCGCGGGGCCCATCCCGGCGATCAACACGCGACGGCCGCTCGCCGCGCGCGGGAACGGCCGCTTCAGGTCGAGCGGATTCCAGCGCGTGAGCAACGAGTAGACCTCGAAGCCCCAGGGCAGTTCCAGCACATCCTTGAGCGTGCGCGTCTCGGCCTGCGGGATATTCACCGGCTCCTGCTTCTGGTAGATGCAGGACTTCATGCAGTCGTTGCAGATGCGATGGCCGGTCGCCGCAACCATCGGGTTATCCAGCGCGATCATCGCCAGCGCGCCGACAGCCACGCCTTCGGTCTTGAGTTTCTGGAATTCGGAGATGCGCTCTTCCAGCGGACAGCCGGCCAGCGGCACGCCAAACACGGTTTTCTTGAATGCCGGCCTGGCTTCAGGCGAAGAGGACTTTTCCTTCAATCCGTGCGAGCACGAATCCCTTTCCTGCTCATGGCACCAGATGCAGTAGTTGGTTTCGTTCAGTGCGCCGACCAGATCGGTGCCGGAATCGGTAAGGGCAAATCCGTGGCGCCGGCGAATATGGGCGAGCGTATGGACGGTAACGCCATTCTCGTCGTGCGTTTCCACCGGCACCAGGCGCTGGAAGTCGAGCTTCTTCGGTATCTTGAACAACACGCCCGCGTGATGCTTGTGCTGTCCCTCGTGCGTATGCACCGCCCAGGCTGCGTAGCGCAACGCTGCATCGAGCTTGTCCGCGTTGGCGGCTTCGTTCTTCAGCCAGGCGGTGACGTGACGCGCGAACACGATCTCGCTGAGGTCGGCGCCGAACCACGCTACAAGCTGCGCTTCCAGCCGGGCACCATCGAACCCGGCGGCAGCCTCGGCTTTGTAGGTATTGACGGCCTTGCGTTGCACGAACAGCCGCTTGCAGGAATACAGCGGTGCCAGTTCGAAATGGCGTGCCGACAGCGCGCCAACCTCGTCTTCGATGCCGAACAGGTGAGCAATGAAGTCATCGAGATGGCCGGCCAATGCGATCAGGAATTCCGATTCCTGCTTCGGTGGCAGCGGCGATTGGCCGCTGCGCAGGGCGTCGCGCCGGACGGATTCAAGCCGTTGCCGCAACGCCGTGTCTGCCTGTCCGAGGAAACGCAGGAAGGCCGCGTCCACCTTTAACAGGCCATCCCGGCGATAGAGGTCCTCGAATCGCAGTTCGAATTGGAGTTTCAATTGCGGCACGCTGGGAAGGTCGACACTGATGTTCATGCAGCGGTCGTCAGGGGAAGGGCTTGAATAAAGCCACGAATTATAACTCCCCGGGGTCGACATCTTATGCGAGCTGGCACTAAGGAAATAACGGAGTCAGCCTTTCCCATGGCCTCGCGCAAGCGCTTCGACGACTTTTCCGATCAGCGCGGGCCCTGTGTAGACCAGGCCGCTGTAGAGCTGCACCAGGCTCGCGCCGGCGGCAATTTTTTCGCATGCGTCCGCTGCCGACAGGATGCCGCCGGCGGCGATGATGGGAAGATGTCCCGCAAGGGCGGTGGCAAGCTGCCGGACGATTTCCGTAGAGCGCGCTCTCAGCGGTGCTCCGCTCAGGCCCCCGGCCTGGTCCGCGTTCGGCATGCCTTCGACGCCTTCCCGCGAGATCGTGGTGTTGGTCGCGATCACCGCGTCAATCCCATGCTCGACGAATAGCGCGGCCATGCCGGCTATCTCGGCTTGCGTCAGATCGGGCGCGATCTTGACGGCAAGGGGAACGCGCTTGCCGTGCCGGTCCGCGAGAATGCGGCGTTCCGCGGCAAGCGTATCCAGCAGCCGGCCCAGTTCTTCCGTCTGCTGCAGCTGGCGCAGATTTGCGGTATTGGGCGATGAAATGTTGACCGTTATATAGCTCGCCACGGAATAGACCTTGCGCATGCAATACAGATAGTCGTCAGCAGCGCGGTCGAGCGGCGTGTCGAAATTCTTGCCGATGTTGATGCCGAGGATGCCACGGTAGTGCGCGCGCCCTACGTTCACCAGCAGGCGTTCGACGCCATCGTTGTTGAAGCCCATGCGGTTGATGATTGCGCGCGCCTGCGCGATGCGGAACATGCGCGGTGCCGGATTGCCGGGCTGAGGCCGGGGCGTGACCGTGCCGATCTCGATGAAGCCGAAGCCAAGCGCACCGAGCGCATCGATGTGCTCACCGTTCTTGTCCAGGCCGGCGGCGAGCCCCACCGGGTTTGGGAACTCCAGGCCCATGACTTTGCGCGGGGAGGCAGGCGCCCGTGCGGCGATCAGGCTGCTCAGCCCGAGGCGGTGGGCAATGTCGAGTGCACGCAATGTGCCGCGGTGCGCGCTTTCCGGGTCGAGCTGAAACAGGAAGGGCCGGGCGAGTCTATAAAGCATGGGTCAGCGGCGCGTGCGAATGCACGCCCTGACGGCAAACATGGTGCGGGAACGTCAAACCGCCTCGGGAGGCGAAGCGTCGCGGGGCAACTGCCGCCACTGGCCGTCGATCAGGCCTTCCAGCGGCTGGAAGTTGATCTTGTAGGCCATCTTGCGGCTCTGCGCGATCCAGTAGCCGAGATAAAGATAGGGGAGCCGCAGTCGCCGGCACAGGTCGACTTGCCAGACGACGTTGAAGGTGCCGAGGCTGGCGCCCGCGATCTCTGGCTCGAAAAATGTATAAACCGACGACAGGCCGTCTTCGAGGCGGTCGACGATGCTGACCATGCGCAACCTACCTTCCTCGCGAAACTCGACCAGGCTCGAACGCACGTTGCTTTGCAGGAGAAAATGACGGTATTGCTCGCGGCTGTCGTGATCCATGCCGCCACCGCTGTGACGGTGCGACTGGTAACGCAGGTACAAAGCATAGTGCTCGGGGTGGTATTTGAGTTCGAGCATGCGCGCTTCCAGCCGGTCATGGCGCGCATAAGCGCGACGCTGCGAACGGTTGGCGACAAAGTCCTCCGTGACGATGCGCACCGGTACGCAGGCGCGGCAATGATCGCAATAGGGGCGGTAGGTAAAGGCGCCGCTGCGGCGGAATCCGACTTTGACGAGTTCGCTGTAGACCTGGCTGTCGATGGCGTGACTGGGCGTAGCGACCTGCGAGCGCGCAAGCTTGTCGGGCAGGTAGCTGCACGGGTAGGGCGCAGTCGCGTAGAACTGCAATACCGAGAAAGGCAGGTCGTTGAGCTGTGTCATCGCCGATTAAATTCTCGCAGTGGCGCCAAATGCCACGGTGCCGGGACTGATGGATAGTGTATCAATTCCCGCAGCCGGCGCGTGAAATCGGCGCGCGGTATTTCGCGCGCGCCCAAAGAGGCCAGGTGGGCCGTGTTCATCTGGCAATCGACCAGTCCGAATCCCCAGCGTTGCAGTTGGCGCACCAGTGTGACCAGCGCGACCTTGGAAGCGTCTGTCGCGCGGGTGAACATGGATTCACCGAAAAATGCGCGGCCCAGCGCGATGCCATACAGGCCGCCGACCAGTTCTCGGTCCAGCCAGGTTTCGATGCTGTGCGCGATACCGGTCCGGTGCAACTCGCAGTAGGCTTCGACCATCGGCGCCGTAATCCAGGTGCCGTCCTGGTCAGGCCGGGGCATGCTGCAACTGAGGATAACCTCGCGAAACGCCGTATCGGCGCGGACTTCAAACCGGGATTTGCGCAGGGTTTTGGCCAGCGATCGGGAGATCTTCAGCTCAGCGGGGAACAGCACCATTCTCGGGTCGGGACTCCACCAGAGGATCGGCTGGCCTTCGTTGAACCAGGGAAAGATGCCGCTGCCGTAAGCTTCGACCAAGCGCGCCGCGGACAAGTCCCCGCCTGCCGCAAGCAAGCCGTTGGGGACCGCAATCGCCTGTTCGACCGGCGGGAAACCATCGTCCGGTCCGAGCCAGGGGATCAACTTGCGATCGGCGGCTGGCTGGTGCCCGCGAAGCTCAGAAGAACTTGTCCGGATTCTTGCTGACCAGACCGCACGCTACGCGCGCCCCGGAATTGCCGGAAGGCTGGGTCTTGAGGTCATCGGCGCCAGCATGCACGATCACAGCGCGACCGATGATGCTGTTGGGATCGGTGCCCAGCGAAATGCCCCCGACCTCGACGGACATCTGCGCGTAGCCGTTGGCGTCGGCTTTCAGATTGCCCAGATCGCCGCCATGACGCGTCGCTCCCGCCGGGCCGCCGTGCTGGGACGAGGACGGATTGAAATGGCCGCCGGCGCTGGAAGCGTCCGCCGCGCTGCAATTGCCCTTCTCGTGGACATGGATGCCGTTGCTGCCGTTGGGCTTGAGGCCGTTTATCTTGGCTTCAACCAGCACCATGTCGCCCTTCTGCATGAAGTTGACGGTGCCGCTGACCGTGTTGCCCTTGGTCGGGGCGAGGATCGCAGTGGCCGACTGTTTCTTGCTGAAGATATTGCTATTGCCGCTACAAGCCGCCAGCAGTGCACAGCCACAGATCAAAATCCAGACGGATTTCATTGCATTCTCCCGAGTAAGGCATAGGCCTGGTGCGCCGAAAGCAGGGCGTTTTTTAGCACTCGCCTCCCGAGGTGTCAAATCAGTGCCTTCCGATTGCCAAGGCAATCGGTCGACGCACTGCCGTAAAATCAGGCAATGGAAAGAACTACACGATGACTTGCGCGTCAATTCAGACCCACGCGCACAGCCTGGACCGGCCTTCGGAGTGGGTCGCCCGCTGGGCCCGCACTATCCGGCCGGATGGCGAGGTCCTTGATCTTGCCTGCGGCGGCGGACGCCATAGTCGCTTTCTGGTTTCGCTGGGTTTGCGGGTTTGTGCCGTGGATCGCGATCCGCGGGCGCTCGGAATGCTGGACGGCATTACCGGTGTGACGGCTCGGCTGGCGGATCTGGAAAACGGTCCGTGGCCTCTGCAGGGCCTGAAATTCGACGGCGTTGTCGTCACCAATTACTTGCACCGGCCCCTATTTCCGCGCATTCTCGATGCACTGGCGCCGGCGGGCGTACTCATCTACGAAACCTTTGCAGCGGGCAACGAGCGTTTCGGCAAGCCGTCGAATCCGGATTTTCTGCTGCAGCCCGGCGAGTTGCTTGAAATCGCCCGCGGCCGCTTGCGCGTGATCGCCTACGAAGATATCGAAGTCCCGGCGCCGAAGCCGGCGTGTATTCAGCGCATCTGTGCATCTGCGCTTTGCGTCGAGGTGTGATGCGCCTGCGGCGGAAGGAATCGGTTAAAATCCGGCTTTCTTGTTGAGGAAAGCCGCCATGCTCAAGGGCAGCCTCGTCGCCATCGTCACGCCCATGTTCGAGGACGGCAGTCTGGATCTGCAACGACTGCGCGCTTTGATCGATTTCCATGTCCGTGAAGGCACCAACGGCATCGTCATCGTCGGCACCACCGGCGAGTCGCCGACTGTGGATTTCGAAGAGCATTGCCTGCTGATTCGCACCGCGGTCGAACATGCAGCCGGGCGCATTCCCGTCATCGCCGGCACCGGGGCGAACTCCACGCGCGAGGCAATCGAATTGTCCGCCTATGCCAGGCAGGCTGGGGCGGACATGAGCCTCTCGGTCGTGCCGTATTACAACAAGCCGACCCAGGAAGGGCTGTACCGCCATTTCCGCGCAATTGCCGAAGCGGTGGATCTGCCGCAGATTCTGTACAACGTGCCGGGCCGCACGGTTGCCGACATGCAGAACGATACGGCGTTGCGGCTCGCGCAAGTTCCCAACATCGTCGGCATCAAGGACGCCACCGGCAACATGGAGCGGGGCGCGGAGCTGTTGCGCCGCGCGCCGAAGAATTTCGCCGTTTACAGCGGCGACGACGGAAGCGAATTGGCATTGCTGATGCTGGGCGCCCAGGGCGTAATTTCCGTGACAGCCAACGTGGCGCCCCGGCTGATGCAGGAAATGTGCGCCGCGGTCTTTGCCGGAGATTTTGCCAAGGCGAGATCGCACAACAACAAGCTGCTCGGACTGCATCGCCACCTTTTCGTCGAGGCCAACCCGATTCCCGTCAAGTGGGTGCTGCACCAGATGGGCCTGATGGAAGGGGGCATCCGGTTGCCTCTGACGCCGCTGTCGTCTTCCTTCCATGACCTGCTGCACGGCGCGATGGAGCAGGCCGACATCAAGACCGCTGTTTCGAAGCCCGCAATGGCCAAGTGAACCCGTTGCGGCCGCAGTGGTCGTAGCCCTGAATTGAAAGATCCCCACGCATGAATTCATCGCAGTTACTCGCCGTCGCAATGACGGCGGCGCTTGCTCTTGCCGGTTGCTCGGGCACCTTGATCGAAGGCAAGAAGATCGATTACAAATCGGCCGGCAACGTCAAGCCGCTCGATGTTCCGGCAGACCTGTCGGCACCGCCGACCAGCGATCGCTACAATATTCCGGAGGCGAGCGCGGGATCTGCGACGGCTTCCGAATATGCCGCCGAAGGCCCGGGTACTCGCGCAGCTGCAGGTCCGACACCCGTGCTGCCGCCGCAGGACAAGATCCGTTTCGAACGCGCCGGCAGCCAGCGCTGGCTGGTGATCGATGTCCAGCCCGAGGCGTTGTGGCCGGTAATCAAGGAATTCTGGCAGGACAACGGTTTCCTGATCGATACCGAATCGCAACAGACCGGAATCATGGAAACCGACTGGGCTGAGAACCGTGCCAAGATTCCCGACAGCGTGATACGCAAGCTGATCGGCAAAGTTCTGGACAGCGCCTACTCTTATCCCGAGCGCGACAGGTTCCGCACGCGACTGGAGCGCAGCGAAAAACCCGGTTCGACTGAGATCTACATCAGCCACCGGGGAATGGCGCAGATTAATATTTCCAAGGACCGGTATACGGAAACCACCAAGTGGCAGGTCAGGCCTGTCGATCCGGATCTCGAGGCGGAAATGCTGTCCCGGCTGGCGATTCGTTTGGGAGCGCGCGACGAACAGATCAAGGCCCAGGCGAAAGCGCCTGACCAGCCGAATGCCACCATTTCAAAGAGCGGCGAACTCCCGGATGCGCTGCTGCTGGTGGACAGTTTCGATCGAGCGTGGCGGCGCGTCGGCCTTGCGCTGGATCGCGTCGGATTTACCGTCGAGGATCGTGATCGCTCGAAAGGGCTGTACTTCGTACGCTACGTCGACGCCGATGCACCTGACAAAGCGGAGCAAGGGTTCTGGTCGAAACTCGCGTTCTGGAACAGAGACAACGGACCGAAGAAGGATGAACAATATCGCATCAGCGTGGCCGGCGTGACTCAGGGCAGCGAGGTCAAGGTGCTCGATGCCCAGGGCGTGAAATCGAATTCACCGACGGCGGGGCGCATTCTGGCGCTGCTGCAGCAGGAACTGAAGTAGCGATAGATTCGACGCCGCCGATGCCGGGATCCTGAATGCGGTTTGCGTCTCTTGGCAGCGGCAGTCAGGGCAATTCGCTTGTGGTCGAGGCGGGGGGCACGCGGCTGCTGCTCGATTGCGGCTTTGGTCTTGCCGCCAGCGTCGCCCGCCTCGCCCGCCTTGGACTCGTTCCCGAAGACCTCTCCGCCATCGTTGTGACCCACGAGCACGAGGATCACATTGGTGGCGTTGCGCGCCTTGCGCGCCGCCACGGCATCCAGGTTTGGCTTACTCCCGGAACGCTTGCCGGTATCGAGGCGTTGTTCGCCGAAGTGGCTGACGTCCGGATGATCCACAACTACGCGGCTTTCGCGGTTGGCGACTTGCAGGTGCAGCCATTCCCGGTACCGCACGATGCACGCGAACCGGCGCAATTCGTATTTGGCGACGGCGCTTGCCGGCTGGGCGTGCTTACCGACGTCGGTTGTTCCACCCGTCACATCGAGGCGATGCTGAGTGGTTGCGATGCGCTGGTTCTGGAATGCAATCATGACGCAGAGATGCTGCGGACGAGCAGTTATCCGCAAAAATTGCGCGAGCGCATAGCCGGCCGCTTCGGCCATCTCGATAATAATGCGGCAGCCGAGCTATTGCGGCGCCTGGACAACGGCAAGCTCAAACATCTGGTCGCGGCGCATCTGAGCAAGGAAAACAATCACCCTGATCTGGCGCGTGCTGCCTTGTCCGCGGTGATGAATTGCGCGCCGGAATGGATTGCGATCGCCGATCAGGACGAAGGGCTTGCTTGGCGCCAGATAAGCTGAGGGGCGGGGCATCGGAAATAAAAAAGCCGGTCAGTGACCGGCTTTTTTCTCGCCTGACCCGGACTTACTTCTTCTCTTCGGGTTTCTTGTCCGTCGCTGCCGGGGCAGCGGGTGCGGCGACTGCCGGAGCGGCAGCATCGGCCGGCTTGGCCGCATCGGCGGCAGCGGGTGCCGGAGCAGCGGCGGGCGCCGGGGTCGACGCAGCGGGTGCGGGTGCTTGTTCTTTCTTGCCGCAAGCAGTCAATGCGATGGCGAGGAAAGCTGAAACGAGGAGCGTGCGATTCATTATTCGTGAGTCCTGGATGATTTTGACGAAGGTGATGGATCTCAGGACAAAAAATACCGCGGTGCCCGAAACCCGGCGCGGATTTTAGCAGAACCAGCCACTGCCGCTACAAATTGTAACGGCCGTAAAAATGCGTGCAGTCAAAGCCCCAGGGTCGTGGCGAAGACCGCTGGCGAAGAGGCTTCCCATATTTCCGAGAAACGTTCGATGAACGTGTGCGTCCCGATCGGATCGTCGACGCCCGCCAGACCCCTCATCTCATCGAAGTGGAAACGATGCACGAAGCAACGGTCATCGACGATGACGAAAGGATCGTAGACCAGCTTGGCCGATGGATGGGTCTCGTTGATGCTGATCGCATGTCCGTAAGTGCGCAGCAGATTGAATATGCGCGGACAGTTGCGATCCATGGTACCGGTGTCGTGAACCACTATCTGGAGGGTATTGCGCCGGCTCGCGAGCAGAAATTGCCGTAGCATTTCGATGCGGCGGGAAGAGTTGTATTCCCTGCCTAGCGCGTGATCGAAGATGCGGATTTTGCTGGAGGCTTTTTGCAGGATCGTGTCGATTGCCGCTTCGTATTCGGCATTGCCGAAGATCTGTGTGTGTTGCGGTTTGGGTTCGTCTGCCATCGGAGTCAGCCTGTAGTGCCGGGTCTGGACAAATAAATATAACCGGCCTGGTACCAGCGGTAAAGCATGTCGGCGACAAGGCCCTGCGGCGGAATCTGCCGTCCCGGCAACCGGCGCGCATTGGCAAGCTGTCGCACCGGGGTGGCCAGGGTCTTGTCTATCCTGTGCGGCTCACCGTTGATGAAAACCATCGCGTTGCCATAGAGCATCAGGGAGGCGAGTGCGAGTTCCACCCCGCGGCGTCTCGCTGCACCCGAGAAGGCGCTTTCCGAAAGCGGTTTGCGCGGTGGCGCGAACCGGACATACCGCTTGGGTTCAGTCAGGTAGCAGCCCAGAAATTCAGCTACGTCACGACGGGTCCACTTTATTTTTCCCAGGACGCGCGCGACCTTCGCGAGCATGGCCGTCCCGATCTGCGCCGGATGCGTCTGCACGGACAATTCCGGGTCGGCGTAGTGGCCGCCATCGGCCAGACCCTCATCTAGGAAAATCAGGAACTGGGACATCAGTTCCCGGTGCGAAGGCGCACGGAAACCGATCGAATAGGTGTAGCAGGCGTCGACCGCAACGCCGTCGTGTGCAAAGGCCGGCGGCAGATAGAGCATGTCGCCCGCGGACAAAATGCATTGTCCAGCGGGGGAAAAGCGCTTGAGGATTTTCAGCGGCGCATCTTCCACCAGGGTCAGATCCCGTTGCCGGCTCACCTGCCAGCGTCGCTGGCCCGGACCTTGCAGCAGGAAAACGTCATAGGAATCGAAATGCGCACCGACGCCGCCCCCGGCAGGGGCATAACTGACCATCAGATCATCGAGCCTGGCGTAGGGGATGAAGTCGAAATGCGACAAAAGATTTCGTGCCTCGGGCAGCACGCGGTCGAGGCCTTGCAGCAGCAGCGTCCAGTTGCGCGCCGGCAACCGGGACAGTCTTTTACGCACAAAGGGGCCGTGTTCGACAGTCCAGCGATCGGCGCTGCGCAAGACCAGCCGCGACTCGCACTCGTCGCGGCAGGCCAGTTCGATCATGGCGTCCAAATCGAGCAAACCGTCAAAACCGGCAACGGCACCGCGCACCAGCAGGGGTTGTTTTTGCCAGTGCCGCCGAAGGAATGCAGAGGCGGTCAGCCCGCCGAGAAATTGTCTGTTCACGCTCGCCATTTTATCGCCGCGAGCCGGTGCGAAGGCGCGATATTCGCGCGTTTGAAATCGGTTAGAATCCGCCCTGAACGCGATCGGAGTTGTTCATGCTCAAAGTAGGTCAATCCGCGCCCACCTTCGATCTGCCCGATGGCGATATGAATGTAGTGAGTCTGGACGGCTATCGCGGCGTCAACAACGTGGTGCTGTATTTTTATCCGAAGGACGGCACGCCGGGGTGCACGCTGGAAGCCATCGATTTCAGCGATCTCCAGGATGAATTTCTCGACTTCGACACCGTCGTTCTCGGTGTCAGCATGGACGATTGCATGAGCCATGGAGCCTTCCGCGACAAACACGGCCTCGCGGTTCAGTTGCTTGCCGATGCGGAAGGCGAAGTCTGCGAGCAGTACGGCGTACTGCATGAAAAGGAAGTGGACGGGAAGGCAAAGAAGCGCTGCATAGTGCGATCGACTTTCGTCATCGACAAGAGCGGAGCGGTGCGGCACGTCCTATACGGAGTCAGTGCGCGCGGACACGCGTCCGACGTTTTAAACCTAGTCAAGGAGTTGAAGTGAGCATGCAGATCGGCAAGGATACGGTAGTGTCTCTGAGCTATGAATTGTCGGACACCAGCGGCAAGGTGATCGAGAAAACCAAGGCGCCCATCATCTATCTCCATGGTGGATATGACGGCATTTTTCCGTTGGTGGAAACCGCCCTCCAGGGCAAAAGCGTCGGCGACAAATGCAAGGTAACGCTCGAACCGGACGACGCCTTCGGGGAATATGAAGCGGACATGGTGCGTACCGAGCCGAAGAACCTGTTTCCGGAAAACATTTCGGTCGGCATGCAGTTCGAGGGGGCGATCGAGGGCTCCAACGATTACACTCTTTACACGGTCACCGAAATTGCGGATGACACGGTCGTTGTAGACGGCAACCATCCCCTGGCCGGACAAACGCTGGTGTTCTCGGGCGCGGTGACTGAAGTGCGCGCGGCAACTCATGAAGAGCTCCATCACGGCCACGTGCACGGTCCGGACGGGCACCACCACTGATCAGCTTCCCGGCGCGGGTGCGCCGGCGGTGTTCCAAGTTTCAGCCGTCGCGTTTGCCGGTGAGGATGCGGATCATCGGTTCATAGGCGCTCTCGCGCGAGAATCGCCAGCTTGCAACAAGCAGCGCAGCAGCGGTAAATCCGACCAGCACCGCGATGTCGGTCGACGTCGCGAAATCCGCTCCCATTCCCGATGGCAGCACGCCGAGGACGGCGTGCTTGAGCAGGTCGACCCCGTAAGTGTAGGGATTGATGAGGGCCACGGTCTTCAGTGCAATGGGCAGATGGCTCACCGGATAAAGTGATCCGGACAGGAAAAATACCGGGAAGATCACGAAATTCATGATGGCCGCGAAATTGTCCAGCGTGCGGGTGAACGCTGCAACCAGCATGCCGATGCCCGCGCAAGCTGCCGACGTTGCCAACAACGCCAGCGCAAGAACACCGAAGCGGATTTGACCATCAAGATAACCCAGCACGGCGAGCAGGATCAGCAGCAATAAGGCCTGCAGCAGGGCTGCGAGCGCCGCTGCGAGCATCTTGGCGACGACGATCCAGTAGTGGGGGAAGGGCGCCATGATCAGCATGCGCATGACCCCGGATTCCTTGTCGTATACCATCGTGAGCGCGGCGAGCATGGCACCGAACAGCATCGTCATTCCCAATACGCCGGGTACGAGGAATTGCTGGTAACTGACGCCGCCGTTCTGCTGCAGGACCGCTCCGAACCCTGCACCGATTACGAACAGCCAGATCAACGGACGCACCATTGCGGAGATCAGGCGGGTGCGCTGGCGGAACATGCGCACCACCTCGCGCTCAAGCACCGCATAAACCGGCCGCCAGTGCGCCATCACGCCTTTCCTTCCGCGACCCACAGGAATACGTCGTTGAGATTGGGCTGACGCCAGCGCAACGCGTTCACCTGAATGCCCGCCTCGGATTGCAAGCTTGCCAGGCGGCCGACGTCATCGTGCGCATAGCGGAAATGGGCGACGTTGCCGTCGCGCACGCAGTTTCCAAGCGACGGAGCCAGCCGCTGCGCAAGCGCTTCGACATCCGGACTTTCGATTTCGACGATATATCGCCCAAGGCTTGCAATCATGTCGGCCGGGGAGCCACTTTTCACCAGTTTGCCGCTTTTGATGAAGGCAACCTGGTCGCAACTGTCCGCTTCCTCCAGATAATGCGTGGTGAGCAGGACGGTCATACCCGTTTGCGCGCGCAAATTTTCGATGAAACGCCAGATCTTGCGGCGATTCGGCAGGTCGAGGCCGATGGTCGGCTCGTCGAGAAATAAGATTTTCGGATGATGGATGACGCCGCGTACGATATCCAGCGCGCGGCGCATGCCTCCCGAGAGCGATCCCACTGGCCGGTTGCGTTTGTCCGCAAGTCCGAACAGTTGGAGCAGTTCCGTGGAGCGTTCCTCGATGATCCTGGCGGGCAGGTTGTAGAGCAGGCCGGCGAAGCGCAGGTTTTCCGCGATGGATAAAGTCCGGTCGAGCGCTGATTCCTGGAATACGAGGCCGATCGATGCGCGGGTCGATACGGCATCACGTACCACGTCGTTGCCGAATACGGTTGCGCTGCCGCCGGTGGGGCGAATCAGCGTGGCAAGCATGTGGATCGTGGAGGTTTTGCCGGAGCCGTTCGGTCCGAGCAGGCCGAAGAATTGTCCTGACGGGATGTCGAGATCGAGACCGTCGACGGCGAGTACATCGCCGTAACGCTTGACGAGTCCGCGGGCATTCACGGCCAGCGGATTGGCGGGCGCCGGGTTCATGGCGCGAGAGTGTGGACTAGACCGACGTCTTGCTCAAGGCGCGGGAATTCTTGTCGTCCCTGAACAGGATCGGCTTGACCTCGACTTTCGGCGCCGTCGGCGACTGGGCCTTGTCGACGACGTCGGTGACAAGGTGGTGCAGGGGCGACAACCCGCAGACCGGATCGGTGTTGGCCGCATCGCCGGTCAGCATGTAAGCCTGGCAGCGGCACCCACCGAAGTCTTTGACCTTGTCCGGACAGGAACGGCAGGGCTCCTTCATCCAGGAGTCGCC
>JANXPQ010000528.1 GCA_025357235.1 Betaproteobacteria bacterium | reverse complement strand
ATCGGGATCTGGTTGGCGCCCCCGCCGATGATTTCGATGGCGATCGGCCCGGCCGCGGCCCGGCCGCAGACCACGCACAACAGCAATGCGGCGGTCATGCCCCAGGCGAACAAGCGCGACCTGGACAGGAAAGGCGGCATGAAGGATGGATATGAAGGCAGGCTTAAGTTTGACATCGCTCAGTCTTTGGGTCGAAAAACCAGATTGAGTTCCCGAAAATATTCCTGGAACAGGTCGGTGTCGGTCGGTACCGGCAGCGGTTGCGCCGCCATGATGGCGCGTTCCACGGCTGCGTCGTAAACCGGATTGCCGCTCGATTTCTTCAGGTTTGCACTAAATACTCCCCCTCCCGGTAACAAGACGACCTCGAAGCGGGCTTCGGGATTGCCTTCCACATTCGGCGGCATCACGACCCGGCCTTTGATCTTGAGCTGGATGCGCGCCCGCCAGTCGTCGATGACCTTTTGCTGGGCGGCGCGCGCGGCGGCTTCCGCCTTGTGCTTAGCCTCATCCGCTTCGCGCACCTTGCGCGCGGCTTCCTTCTGCTGGCGATCGCGCTCCATGGCGATCTCGTGCTGTTTGCGCTCCTCTTCCCGCTTTGCCTCTTCTACGCGCTTTAGCTCTTCGGTGCGTTTGTGCTCCTCGGCGCGCCGGGCATCGTCTTCGTTGCGCAGCTTTTCCTGCTCGGCGCGCTTTTGCTCCGCTTCCTCGCGCTTTTGTTCCTCGGCCGCCTTGCGCTGCTCTTCGTCCAGCTTGCGCTTTTCCAGTTCCGCTTTCTTCTGTTCTTCCTTGTGCTCCGCCTCGGCCTTCTTCTGCTCTTCGCGCTGCGCCGCTTCCTCTTCCTTCTGCTTGCGCAATTTCTCCTTCAGCTCGATATCCGCAGCCGACGGTTTCGGCGCCTCCACCTTGGGCGCCGGAGGCGGCGGGGGCGGCTCCTTCCTGACTTCCGGCACCGGCTTCGGTGGCTGCAGCACCGGCTTCGGCAGAGGCTTTGGCGGTTCCGGCGGCAGCGCAACCTTCTTCGACGGCTCGGGCAGGTCCTGCCACAGGTCGACCACGATCGGGCTGGCGACTTTTTTCTGCCAGCTGACGCCAAATACGAGCAGTCCGAAAAACATCAGGTGCACCAGGACTGCCAGTGCGCCCGAGGCAACGCGGCCGGGTTCGTCAACCGTGCGCAATCTCACCCCGAACGCGGCTTGGCCAGCAGCCCGACGCGCTTGACCTGATTCTGCTGCAACAGGTCCATGACCTGGATCACGGCCTCGTACTTCACATCCTTGTCCGCGGAAATGACCACCGGCTGATCGGGCTTTTTCGCCTGCTTGCTGCGGATCAGCTTGATCAGTTCGTCACGATTGACCGGCCGCTCCGCACCCGACACATCGCGGTCGGTCAGCGACAGCGCGCCGCCGACACGGATGGAGATCTCGATCGGCAGCGCCGGCGGCGCCGAACTCTTGCCGATGCTCGGCAGATCGATCACGCCGGGATTCATCAGCGGCGCCGTCACCATGAAGATCACCAGCAGGACCAGCATCACGTCGATGTAAGGCACGACGTTGATCTGGTTCATCAGGCGCGGATGGCGCCGGCGGTTGGTGGCCATGGCCGGATCAGCTTGCGTTCATGGCGGCATGGCCGGCCGCCTGCCCGGTTGCCGTCTGCGGCGGCGTGTTGGCCTGACGCTGCAGGATGTTGGAGAACTCTTCCATGAAGCTGTCGAAGCGGGTCGACAGGCGTTCTATGTGTCGCACGAAATGGTTGAAGGCGATCACCGCGGGAATAGCCGCGAACAGGCCCATCGCCGTCGCGACCAGCGCTTCGGCAATGCCCGGCGCCACGTGGGCAAGGGTGGCCTGGCCGACATTCGCCAGCCCGCGAAATGCATTCATGATGCCCCACACCGTGCCGAACAGGCCGACATAAGGGCTGACCGAACCGACCGTTGCCAGGAACGACAGGTGCGCTTCCAGATGGTCGAGCTCGCGCTGATAGGTGGCGCGCATGGCCCGGCGCGTCCCGTCCATGATCATGCCGAGGCTGGTTCCGCTTTGTTTGCGCAGCTTCACGAATTCGCGGAATCCGGATTCGAAAATGCGCTCCATGCTCCCCGCGTTGTGGCGCGCACCCGCGGCCGCCTGGTAGAGCGTGCCCAAGTCGGCGCCGCTCCAGAAGCTGCGCTCGAACTGGTCGGTGCGGCGCATCGCATCGCGGACCACGAACATCTTGCGGAAGATGAACCACCACGAAATCATCGACACCAGCAGCAGCAGCGCCAATACCAGCTGCACCAGCACGCTGGCGTTGCCGATCAGGCTGATCAGGGAAAGGTCTTGGGATACGTTCATGGTTGTTGTGTGCAGTCCTCTAAACGCGGTTAAGGTGCCGGCGGGGTTGACCGGCCCGGATTATTTCAGTCGCCGCCATTGTCCCTTCCGCCAATGACAGGCGGATTTCCTCCGGGAACGGCATCGGCTTCAGATCATCCGCCCCGACGCAAGCGACGTTGACTGCGGCGCGCATCAGTATTTCGTCGCCGCGCCGGACCTCCTGGGCAAACGTCACCTGGGCGCGGCCCATTTTTTCCACCGCCGCGCTGACCGTCAACAGATCATCGAGCACGGCAGGTTTGATATAAGCGACCTGCAGCTGCCTGACGATGAATACGAGCCGGAATCGGCCGGCGAGTTCCCTTGCATCGAATCCCCGCGCGCGCATCCACTCCATGCGCGCACGCTCGAGAAAATCCAGATAGGTCGCGTGGAATACCACCCCGCCGGCATCGGTGTCCTGGTAATACACGCGCACTGGAATCTCGAACTCGATCTTAATTCTCCCGCCAGAGCTCGGCGTTGCCCGATGGCGAGGGCACGGCGAGGCCGAAATGCCGGTAAGTCGATGCGGTGGCCATGCGTCCGCGCGGCGTGCGCTGCAGGTAACCCTGCTGGATCAGGAAAGGTTCGAGCACGTCTTCGATGGTATCGCGCTCTTCGCCGATGGCTGCGGCCAGGTTGTCTATGCCGACCGGCCCGCCACCGAATTTTTCCACTACGGCGAGCAGAAGCTTGCGATCCATCACGTCGAGCCCGATGCGGTCCACATCCAGCATCTTCAGGGCCGCATCCGCGATCTCCCGGTCGATGCGTCCCTGCGCCTTTACTTGCGCGAAGTCGCGCACGCGGCGCAGCAGCCGGTTCGATATGCGCGGCGTACCGCGCGAACGCGATGCAATCTCCATGGCGCCTTCCGGCGAGGTCTCCACGTTCAGCAGGCCGGCCGAGCGCTGGACGATGCGCGTGAGTTCGGCGGATGAATAGAATTCGAGGCGCGAAACGATGCCGAAGCGGTCGCGCAGCGGGTTGGTCAGCATGCCGGCGCGGGTGGTGGCACCGATCAGCGTGAACGGCGGCAGGTCGAGTTTGACCGAGCGCGCGGCCGGACCTTCGCCGATCATGATGTCGAGCTGGAAATCTTCCAGTGCGGGATAGAGGATTTCCTCGACGACCGGCGACAACCGGTGGATCTCGTCGATAAACAAAACGTCGTTTGGTTCGAGGTTGGTGAGCAGCGCCGCGAGGTCGCCGGGGCGTTCCAGCACCGGGCCCGAGGTCTGCCGCAGATTGACGCCCATTTCCCTGGCAATGATGTGCGCCAGCGTCGTCTTGCCCAATCCGGGCGGGCCGAACAGCAGCACATGGTCGAGGGCCTCGCCGCGATTCCGGGCGGCCTCGATGAAGATCTGGAGCTGGCCGCGGATCTTTTCCTGGCCGATGTATTCTTCGAGCTGCTTGGGACGCAGAGCCCTCTCGAGCGCTTCCTCCTGCGTCGACTGCGGGGCGGGCGTGATCAGGCGGTCGGTTTCGATCATCCTTTGTCGCCGCTGGGAAAATGCGCTTGGCGCATCAGCCGTGGCCGCTCTTGAACTCCTGCAACAGGGGCCTGACCTCGTCGGCGCGGGCATTCACTTCCTTGGGCAGCGCCAGTGCCAGTTCGTCTATGCGATGGCTGATGATGCCGGTCAACTTCAGGATCGCGGTCACGAAATATTTCTTGCCCAGGGCCGAATAGGCGAAGCGCATGCCGTCGGCATTGGTCGCGTCCTGGATGGAAAACCGCATTTCGTCGTCTTCCTTGTTCCAGACCGTCTGCATGCGGCTGCGCTCTTCCTGAACGCCGGGAATGTCCTTGAGCTTGCCAGAAAAAGACAGCGTCGTGATCACATGCGTCGAAACCGTATGATCGACGATCTTCGCCTGCTTGCGGCCGACGTCGGAATGAAAGTGCGTGAGCAGGACATCCAGTTCCTCGGCGGAGAATTCGCGCGAGTCCAGGTCTTCCCACTGCGGACGCAGCCATTCGAGACTGGTGAAATCGTTCGCGACCTTCGCCAGGGTCGGCTGCAGCAGCATTGTCTCGGCGCGCTGCCACTGCGGATTGCGCAGATTCCACTCGGGCCCGAGTTTCTCTTCCTTGCCAAGACGGGTGAGCAGGCTGCGGATGGCGACCAGGCTTTCCTGTTTGAGGTAGTAATTACCGATCGATACCGATGTCGTCAGATCGTGCAGGTCGATGAGCTGCTCGATTTGTTGTTTCTTGTCAGCGCTCTCGTCGGCGGCAGCCGCGATCCCTGCCGCGCATGTCAACAAAACGAGAGCAACCGTGACAACGCGTGCTGCAACCATCATCTGTACACATCCCCCCGGTTCGATCCTTCAGGCGAAATGCGCCTGAAATTTTGCCACGGATTATAGCCCAGCACCCCGGGGGTCATCGGCCCGCGGATGGGTATATTTGTCGTTCTCGGGCGACACGGAAACGCTGCGCCGACAAGCCTGCGTCGATCACGCCTTCGACAACAGCTTGAGCGCGTGCCGGATGGCTTCCTGTACCGGCGTTTGCGCCGCGATCTTGCCGAGCGCCTGCGTCGCTTCCTTGTCGCTGTAACCGAGTGCGAGCAATGCATGCAGCGCATCGCTCCTGATTTCCGCGTCACTGCCGGCGACGACGTTGCCGAGGCCGGCAGTCAGCTTGTCGCGCAGTTCCAGCAGCAGCCGTTCCGCCGTCTTCTTGCCGATGCCGGGAATTTTGGTGAGGCGCGCCCCGTCGTGCGCTGAAACCGTTTGATACAACTCGGAGACCGACATGCCGGACAGCACCGAGAGTGCGGTGCGCGCCCCCACACCGCTGATCTTGAGCAACTGGCGGAACACCTGCCGCTCCTGGTCCGTCGCAAAACCGAACAGCAGATGCGCGTCCTCGCGCACGATCAAATGGGTTTGCAATGTGACGGGCGAGCCGGTGGCAGGCAACTGGAAGAACGTGCTCATCGGCACATCGACTTCGTATCCGACGCCATGAACCTCGACAACAACCGTCGGCGGGCGTTTCTCGACCAGCAGTCCGGTCAGCCGCCCGATCACACCAGCCTCCCGCGTTTCATCCTGAATCCCCGCGTCTGCAACTTGCCCAGGCCGAGCCCGCCGTGCGCATGGCAGATGGCACACGCCAGCGCATCCGCTGCGTCCGCGCTGGGGTCCCCGGGAAGCCGGAGCAGCCGGCGCACCATCTCCTGCACTTGCTCCTTGCGCGCATGGCCATTGCCGACCACGGCCTGCTTGACCTGCAGCGCCGTGTATTCCGACACCGGCAAGGCGCTGATCACTGCCGCGCAGATGGCGGCCCCCCGTGCCTGGCCGAGCAACAGCGTGGATTGGGGATTGACGTTGACGAACACTTTCTCGACCGCGACTTCCTGCGGCTTGACCTGTGCAATGATTTCCGAAAGACCTTCGAGGATGGTGCGGATGCGCTCCGGCAATTCACCGCGCTGATCGGTGCGGATGCAACCGCTGGTGACGTAAGTCAGCTTCTGGCCGGATATCTCCAGGACGCCAAACCCCGTGATGCGCAAGCCGGGGTCGATGCCGAGAATCCTGGTGACGGTTGGAGCGGAGGGCGAGGAACGCGCGGTGGAAACGGCCATGCCTTCTTTCAGCATGGCCCGCAACCGCGGACAACTGCCGATTCCCGCGCCAGGGTCGTCATCACTCCCCGTCCATGACCGCGCTCGTATAGACCTCCTGCACGTCGTCGAGCGACTCCAGCGCGTCCATGAGTTTCTGCATCTTGACCGCGTCGTCGCCGGTCAGCAGGCTTTCCGTCACGGGCTTCATGGTCACTTCCGCCAGTTCGGCCTTGAGGCCGGCCTTTTCCAGCTTGTCCTTGACCGCGAGGAAGTCGTGGGGCGCAGTGATGACCTCGATGCTGCCGTCGTCATTGGCGATGACGTCTTCCGCGCCGGCGTCCAGTGCCGCTTCCATGACCTTGTCTTCGCTCGTTCCTGGCGCAAACAGCAGTTGCCCGCAATGCTTGAACAGGAACGCCACGGAACCCTCGGCGCCCATGTTGCCGCCGTTCTTGGCGAAGGCATGGCGCACTTCGGCCACCGTGCGCACGCGGTTGTCCGTCATGCAATCGACGATGACCGCGGCGCCGCCAATACCGTATCCCTCATACCGGATTTCCTCGTAACTCACGCCTTCGAGTTCGCCGCTGCCCCGTTTGGTGGCGCGCTCGACGGTGTCCTTGGGCATATTGTTCGCATAGGCCTTGTCCACGGCCAGGCGCAAGCGTGGGTTGGCCGTGATGTCGGAACCGCCGAGGCGTGAAGCAACCGTGATTTCCTTGATCAATCGCGTAAAGATCTTGCCGCGCTTGGCGTCCTGGCGTCCCTTGCGGTGCTGGATGTTCGCCCATTTGCTGTGACCTGCCATACCTTCCTCTACGGTGACAGCCGCCGCCGATCTGCCTGACGCGTCGATCGATCTAGGCGGCTGATATAATTATTAAAAAATCTTACCATACGGTCCGGCCCCGCCAGCACTCAATTGCCCATGACAGCACCCCTGCCGATCGCGAAATCTTCGCATGAACTCTGCCTGCTGCCCGCGCTCGCCAACCGTCATGGATTGATCACCGGCGCCACCGGCACCGGCAAGACCGTCACGCTGCAGACCATGGCCGAAGCCTTCAGCGCGATCGGCGTGCCGGTGTTCATGGCCGACGTCAAAGGCGATCTCGCGGGCCTGTCGCAGGCCGGCGCCATGAATCCCAAGCTCAAGGAGCGCATCGACAAGCTCGCCCTCGGCAATTTCACGTTCGCCGGCTGCCCGGCGGTTTTCTGGGATGTGTACGGCGCGCTCGGCCATCCGGTGAGGGCCACGGTGTCCGAAATGGGGCCGTTGCTGCTGGCGCGGCTGCTGAATCTCAACGAAACGCAAAGCGGCGTGCTGACGCTGGTGTTCAAGATTGCGGATGACAAAGGCCTGCTGCTGCTCGACCTGAAGGATTTGCGCGCGATGGCGCAGCACGTCGGCGACAATGCCAGACAGTTCACCACCGAGTACGGCAACATCTCCCCGGCCAGCATCGGCGCCATCCAGCGCGGACTGATCGCCATCGACGAACAGGGTGGCGACCATTTTTTCGGCGAGCCGGCGCTCAACATCGCCGATCTGATGCAGACCGACGACAAGGGCCGCGGCGTCATCAACATTCTCGCCGCCGACAAGCTGATGAACGCGCCCAAGGCCTATGCCACCTTGCTGTTGTGGCTGCTGTCGGAACTGTTCGAGGAACTGCCCGAGGTAGGCGATCCGGAAAAACCGAAGCTGGTGTTCTTCTTCGACGAGGCGCACCTGCTGTTCAACGACGCTGCGCCCACGTTGCTGGACAAGATCGAGCAGGTGGTCCGGCTGATCCGGTCCAAGGGCGTGGGCATTTATTTCGTGACGCAGAATCCGCTGGATGTACCGGACGCCGTACTCGGACAACTGGGCAACCGCGTGCAGCATGCGCTGCGCGCCTTTACGCCGCGCGACCAGAAAGCCGTGAAAACCGCCGCGACGACGCTGCGCGCAAATCCCGGACTCGACGTGGAAAAGGCGATCACCGAGCTGGCTGTCGGCGAAGCGCTGGTGTCGTTTCTCGACGAGAAGGGCCGCCCCTCGATGGTGGAGCGGGCGTTCGTGCTGCCGCCCCACAGCCGTATCGGACCGATTACAACAGATGAGCGCACTGCGTCTATCAAGCGCTCGCTGGTGGCGGGCGCGTATGAGCAAGTAGTCGATCGCGAATCCGCTTACGAAGTGCTCAAGACGAGGCGCGAGCAAACAGCCACGCCGGTACAACCGACCCCGGCATCCGCGCCGACACCAACCTCCGCCGGCTCCGTATTCGGCGACGTACTGGGCAGCGTATTCGGCGGGGGCAGTTCGCGCCGCCAATCAGCCGGCGAGGCCATGATGAAAAGCGCGGCGCGCGCGGTCGGCTCGGAAGTGGGACGGCAGATCATTCGCGGCGTGCTGGGCTCCATCCTCGGCAGTTCCAGCCGCCGGCGCTGACGTCGCCGCCACATTTTTAATGCCCGTCTCCGTTCCGGGCGCCGTCGCCCGCTCTTCCCTTGCCGGCACCGCTTGCGTACTCCTGGCCGCGATCGGTTTTTCCGCCAAGGCGATCCTGATCAAGCTCGCCTACGTCCATCCGGTCGACGCCGCCACTTTGCTGACGCTACGCCTGTTGTTCTCGGCGCCGTTCTTCGTGCTGATGGCGTTGTGGTCGAAACGCGCAGCAGTCCCGCTGTCGCGCAGGCAATGGCTGGGGGTGGCCGCGCTGGGATTCGGCGGCTATTACCTGGCGAGTTACCTCGATTTTCTCGGACTGACGTATATCACCGCGGGACTGGAGCGCCTGATCCTGTTTCTGCACCCGACCATCGTGGTACTGCTTTCCGCCTGGTGGCTGAAAAAACCGATCCGGCCCCACCATTTCATCGCTATCGCATTGTGCTATGGCGGCATCGCGCTGGTCTTCACCGAAAATCTTAACTTCGGCGGCCACGCGCACGAGGTTGCCCTCGGCGGCGCCCTGGTGTTCGCCAGCGGCGTGGTCTATGCGTTTTATCTGATCGGCGCCGGAGAGATCGTCGGCAAGATCGGCGCGATGCGCTTCACGGCCTATGCGATGCTGGTGGCGTGCGTGATTTGCGTGCTGCAGTTCCTGGTCACGCATGACGCCCGCGCACTGGTTGTTCCGACCCAGGTTTACTGGCTGACCTTGGCCATGGCCATCATCTCCACCGTGATTCCGGCGTGGCTGATGGCGGAAGGCATCCGCCTGACCGGCGCCAATCATGCGGCGATGGTCGGATCGGTCGGACCGGTCGCGACGATATTCTTCGGCTACTGGTTCCTGGGCGAACCCATCACCGTCATCCAGATCGCCGGCGCGGCGCTGGTACTGGGCGGCGTGGCGCTGGTCAGCACCCGACGTTTGTGACCTCCGCTCACAAATGCATTCGAAGCTGGCCGGTAGCGAGCCCGCTCAGACATTAAAGCGGAAATGCATGACGTCGCCGTCCTTGACGACGTATTCCTTGCCCTCGAGCCGCATTTTTCCGGCCTCCTTGGACCCCTGCTCACCCTTGTGCGCAATGTAGTCGTCGAAAGCAATGACCTCGGCGCGGATGAAGCCCTTCTCGAAATCGGTATGGATCACGGCGGCAGCCTGGGGCGCGGTATCGCCCTTGTGGATGGTCCATGCGCGCACTTCCTTCTCGCCCGCGGTGAAATAAGTCTGCAATCCGAGCTGTTCGTAACCCGCGCGGATCAGGCGATTCAGCCCCGGTTCCTGCAGGCCCATGTCGGCGAGGAACACGCGCTTGTCCTCGTCGGACAGGTCGGCGATCTCGGCTTCCATGCGCGCGCAGAACGCCACCACCGGCGCGCCTTCCTTCGCGGCTTCTTGCCGGACCTTCTGCAGCAGCGGATTGTTGTCGCCGAATCCATGTTCTTCGACGTTGGCGGCGTACAGCGTGGGTTTTGCGGTAATCAGGCACAGCGGCTTGATGATGATCTGCTCTTCCTTGGACAGGTCGAGCGCGCGCACCGGCTTGGCCTGATCGAGTTGCGCCTGCACTTTATCCAGTGCCGCAACCAGCAGCTTCGCCTCCTTGTCGCCGGACTGCGCCAGCTTGCGGTTACGCGTCAGCGTCTTTTCGACCGTGGCGAGATCGGCCAGCGCCAGTTCGGTCTCAATCGTCTCGATATCGGACAGCGGGTCGACCTTGCCGGTCACATGCACGATGTTGTCGTCGAGGAAGCAGCGCACGACGTGAACGATGGCATCGGTCTCGCGGATGTTGGCCAGGAACTGGTTGCCGAGGCCTTCGCCTTTCGACGCGCCGGCAACCAGTCCCGCGATATCGACGAACTCGACGATCGCCGGAATGATCTTCAGCGGCTTTGCGATTGTCGCAAGTTGCGCCAGGCGCGCGTCGGGCACTTCGACGATACCGACATTCGGCTCGATGGTGCAGAACGTATAGTTTTCCGCCGCGATGCCGGCCTTGGTCAGCGCGTTGAAAAGGGTCGACTTGCCGACATTCGGCAGTCCGACGATTCCACATTTGAGAGACATGTCTGGTGATCAGTAAACGGTGAACGGTGAACAGTGGATTCCAGCCATGGCGGATCACTGTTCACTGTTCACGGTTCACGCCTTTGTATGCAGCTTCAGCATCGCCGCCTCGCACTTGCCGTCGAGCAACAGGGACCAGGTGTCGAGGCTGCGCTCGATGGCGTCGTCGATCAGCGGCATCTCTTCCTTGCGCGGCGCATTGAGCACGAAGTTCACCATCTGATCGCGATCGAGCGGCCGGCCGATGCCGATGCGCAGCCGCCAGTAATCCGGCCCCAGGTGCGCCGTGATGTCCTTCAAGCCGTTGTGGCCCGCCGAACCGCCGCCTTTTTTCAGCCTGACCTCGCCCGGCGGCAAATCGAGTTCATCGTGCACGACCAGCATGTCGCCGGGCGCGATCTTGTAGAACTGCGTCAGCGCCTGCACCGCGCGGCCGCTGACATTCATGAATGTGGCGGGTTTGAGCAGCCAGCATTCCCTGCCACCCTCGACCAGCTTGCCGGCATGGCCGTGGAAGCGGGATTCCGGACGCAGATGGGCGCCGGCCCGCGCAGCCAGCCTGTCCACCCACCAGAAACCGGCGTTGTGCCGCGTGGCCTCGTGTTCCCGGCCCGGGTTACCCAATCCTACGACGAGCTTCATGGCGATCGCACGACGTCAAAACAAATGCGGCGTTGAAAACAAACCGGCCTGCCGGACAGGCAATGCTGACGGCAGGCCGTGGTTGGAACAGCGGAAGGGTTACTTCTTGCCGCCTTCCTTCTTCTCGGGCTCCTTCTTCTTCTCGGACTCCTTCTTGGCATCCGCGCCGGCTGCGGGTGCGGCACCTGCGACTGGAGCGGCGCCCTCGACGGCTGCACCTTCTGCCGCCACAGCAGCAACAACGGGTTCCACCTCGACCATCGCGCGCGGGATCTGCACAGTCGCCACCACGGCATTGTCGCCGCGAGTCAGCTGCACCGATTCCACGCCCTTCGGTATTTTCAGGTCGGCCAAGTGCACCGCTGCGCCGATTTCGAGAGTCTGCAGATCGACCTCGATATACTCCGGCAGATCGTCCGGCTGGCAGGTGATGTCCATTTCGTTCATCACGTGGCTGACGATGCCGCCGCCGGTTTTCACGCCCGGAGCGATATCGGCATTGATGAAGTGCAACGGCACTTTCATGTGGACCTTCTTGTTGGCCGATACGCGCTGGAAGTCCACGTGCAGGATTAATTGCTTCCAGGGATGCATCTGCACATCGCGCAACAGTACGCGCTCTTTCTTGCCATCCACCGTCATGCTCAAGATCGAAGCGTGAAAGGCTTCCTGCTTAAGCTGATGGAACAACCCGTTGTGGTCGAACTCCACGTTTTTCGCGGGATGGTCTCCGCCGTAGATGATGCCCGGCACTTTGCCCGTGATGCGCAGGCGGCGGCTCGCACCCGTTCCCTGCAGCGCACGAGACACCGCATTGACTTCTATCGTTGCCATGTGACTCTCCTAAATGTAAGGCGGCGACCGCGACCAGTCGCCACCTGTTCCAAAAGGGACGGCATTGCTGCCGCCCCACCGTAAAATCGTTCGATCGGCCAACCTATTCCATGAACAACGAGGAGACCGAATCCTCGTTGCTGATGCGCAGCATCGTTTCGGCCAGCAACGCCGCGATGCTCAGCTGGCGGATGCGCTTGCAGCGTTTCGCGTCCTCGCGCAACGGAATCGTATCCGTCACCACCAGTTCGTCCAACACCGAGCCTTCGATGCGCTCTATGGCCTTGCCCGACAGCACCGGGTGCGTACAGTAGGCCAACACTTTCTGCGCGCCTTTTTCCTTCAGTGCCAGTGCCGCCTCGCACAGCGTGTTCGCCGTATCGACCATGTCATCCATGATCACGCAAGTACGCCCGGCAACATCGCCGATGATGTTCATCACCGTGGCCACGTTCGGCCGCGGACGGCGCTTGTCGATGATCGCCAGATCCGACTCGAGGCGTTTCGCCAGCGCCCACGCCCGCACCACGCCGCCGACGTCAGGTGAAACCACCACCAGATCCTGATGGCCCAGTTTCCAGATATCCCCCAGCAGGATCGGTGCCGAGTAGACGTTGTCCACCGGAATATCGAAAAACCCCTGAATCTGGTCGGCATGCAGATCCATCGTCAGCAGGCGATCCACGCCCGCCACCACCATCATGTTCGCGACCACCTTGGCGCTGATCGCCACCCGCGCCGAGCGCGGCCGCCGGTCCTGGCGCGCATAGCCCAGATAAGGAACCGCTGCGGTAATGCGTCCGGCAGACGAGCGTTTCAGCGCGTCGGTCATCAGCAGGACTTCCATCAGATTGTCGTTGGTCGGCATGCAGGTCGATTGCAGGATAAAGACATCCTTGCCACGCACGTTTTCCAGCAATTCGACCATCACCTCGCCATCGCTGAAGCGGCCGACCGTGGCCCGCCCAAGCGGAATATTGAGGTGTCTGACGACGTCTTCGGCAAGCTTCGGATGCGCGTTGCCGGTAAACACCATCAAGCTGTCATAAGCCATTTCTAGCCACTCGGCACTGGAGACTGGGGTTGGAAAAACCCGATTTAAACCGGTTCAATAAAATCCGGGTCCAAAAATAAAATGAGCCGCAAGCATGCTCGCGGCTGCCGTTACCAGTCTCCAGTCCGCGCCCACCACACTCTAGACTGGCTGGGGAGGTAGGGATCGAACCTACGAATGCCGGAATCAAAATCCGGTGCCTTACCACTTGGCGACTCCCCAAAAAACTCTAATCGTCCTCCGACCACAGAGGGTGCCGGTCCAGGCCACGCGCCACGAAGCCGCGCATGTCCGCCGGTAATTTCTTCAACGCCCGGCGGGCCTGCTGTTCGCTGCCAAACGCGCAAAACACACACGCCCCGGATCCGGTCATGCGGGCATCGCCGTATCGGTGCAACCACTCAAGATAACGGGCCACCTGCGGGTAACGCCGGCACACCACCGCTTCAAGATCGTTGTGGCCCTGGCCGACTGAAAAGGCGGCTATTGTGATTGCATTCGTATTACGTGTCAATTCAGCAGCAGAGAAGATTTCCGCAGTGGAAACAGCCAGTTCGGGCACGAGAATCAGATACCAGGCAGGCGGCAACTGCAAGGCCTGCAGACGCTCGCCGACGCCTTCTGCGAAGGCATTTTTGCCGAATACGAATACCGGCACATCGGCACCCAGCCCCAGCGCGAGTTGCTGCAGCCGCTCGCGGGACAGTCCGGTACGCCACAACCGGTTCAATGCAATCAATGTTGTCGCGGCATCGGAACTGCCGCCGCCGAGTCCACCGCCCATCGGCAGGCGCTTGACGATGCCGATGTCCACTCCTTCCCGACATCCGGTCGCCTGCTGCAATGCCCGGGCGGCGCGCACAGTCAAATCCCGCTCGGCCGGGACGCCTTCCAGTGCGGTAGTGCGGTGAATTGCGCCGTCGGCGCGCACGACGAATGAAAGCTCGTCGCCGAAGTCGATGAAGCGAAATGCAGTCTGCAGCAGATGGTAACCGTCCGGCCTGCGGCCGACGACATGCAGAAACAAGTTGAGTTTTGCCGGCGCCGGAAATACACCTGCCGCGGGCTTCACTTGGGCAACTCCCAGTGTTCGATAATCAGGCGCAGATGGAGCCGGTCGTAGACGAGGGACAGGCGCGCAGGCAGGGCGCTGTCGCCGAAATATTCGAGGTAGGCGATGCGCCAATCGTTCTGTGTCAGGCTCTTGAGCCGCTGCTTGTCGTCGCGGTCCTGCGCCTGCACCGGCGCTGCCGCATCGGCGCGGCCGATAACCCAATAGCGCAGCCCGGCAAGCGGCAGATCCCAGCCGAGAACTTCGCGGGTCAACGCCTGCGCGTCGTTCGATCGATATACTTTTTTGTCGCCGGTCGTCAGCGTGGCGCCATTGCCGTCGGACTCGATTTCACCGACCACGGAACCGACCGGGGAAAGCAGCCTCAGCGAGTCGCGGGTTGCCGAATGGCGCCAGCGCAAACTGGCGGTGTAACCGCGATCGTCGAGTTTGACTGCGACTCTTCCGCTCAGGGAGAACGCCTCGATCGCTGCATTGGAAGCCGGCAGGATTTGCACGGGTCCGGTGGAAGCACATCCGGCCAATGCCGCAAGGACACCGCAGAGCGCGAAAACGCCGAACTGATGTCGCATGGGCCAGCTTTAGCGCAGGTATTTCTTGATGACCTTCTGCAGCTCGTCGTTTTCCGGATTGTCGCGCAGCGCATCGCGCCAGACTTTTTCCGCACCGGGTTTGTCGCCCTTGGCCCACATCACTTCACCGAGATGGGCAGCGATCTCCGGATCCGGGCGCTGCTGGAAGGCGCGTTCCAGGTATTGCAGGCCCTGCGCCACGTGGCCCAGGCGATACTCCACCCAGCCCATGCTGTCGAGAATGAAAGGATCCTCCGGCGACAGCTTAAGCGCCTTCTCGATGTATTCGCGTGCTTCGGCCAGGCGATCGGTGCGATCGGCAAGGGTATAGCCGAGCGCGTTGTACGCCTGCGCATGGTCGGGCTTGAGGACAATCAGCCGCCGCAGGTTGGTCTCCACGATGTCGATGCGATCGATTTTCTCGGCAGCCAGCGCAACGTCGTAAAGCAACTCGGGCTGGTCCGGCTGCACATCGAGTGCTTTTCTGAGGATTTCGAAGGACTCCTTATAGTCCTTCGCTTCCCGCATCAATTGCGCCTCGGATTGCATGATCTGCGCACGCTGGGCGTCGTTTTGAGGCACGAGATTCTGCAGATGCGCCCGCGCCTCGGCGAGCTTGCCCTGTTTGGCCAGCATGAACGCGTAGCGCGCGTGGGCCGGGACGAATTGTTCGCCCTCTTCCACCGACAAATACCATTTGGCCGCTTCGTCGTAGCGCTTGCGCTCCTCATTGACCTGGCCAAGATGGAAGCGCACTGCGTCCGGATCCTTGTAATCCATCGCCAGTACGCGCTTCAACTGGACTTCGGCGACATCGAGGTCGTTCATCTGCACCGATAGCAAGGCCACCGTGACGGCGATGTCGCCGTTGTTCGGGTTGTTGTCGAGCAACCGCTGGAACTCGGCGCGGGCTTCCGGAAATTTCTTGTCGTTGATCAGCTGGCGCGCGTAGGCGAGCCTGATTTCCTGCGCCTTCGGATTGGCATCCAGGAAAGATTTCAAATAGTCGAGAGCCTTGACGCGCGACTCGCGGCTGAGAAGCTGCGCCTGGAACAGCGCGCCGGACTCCCAGTCCGGACGCAAACGCATCGCTTCGCGGATTTCCGCCAGCGCTGCGTCGTATTTATTGGCGGCCAGCGAGGCCTCTGACATGGCGAGGTGCGCCTCCGGCCGGTCACTGTAAGGCTTGGTCAATTCGCTGATGAGCGCCAGCACCGCTTTCTTGTCGGCGTGCTTGTTCAGCAGCGGATACAGTTGCGCAAGCGACTGGCCGATGTTGTCCCCGTCCGCCGTCAGCATCTCCTGCAACAACGGCTTTGCCGCTGGCAGGTCGTTGTTGTTGACGAACAGGGCCGCCAGCGTCTGCCGCGCCGCGGTCGAATCCTTTTCGGTTGCCAGCCAGAGTTTGGCTGCTTCTATGGCAATGTCGGTATAGCGGCCGTAGAGCGCGACTTCGGTGGCCCGTCGGGCGATGCGCGGGTCGCGGGTGGTCTTGGCCATTTCCAGATAGGCTTGCGCGGCAATCTGGTAATTCCCGCGCTGGCCGGCGATTTCGGCGAGCAGAAACTTATAGAGCAGATCCGAATCCAAGTTCCGGTCGGGCAGGTCGGTACGGGACAGCGATTTCGTCCCGAAGACCTCGCGGGCCTGCTCTTCGAAGTTTTCCGGGTCGGCTTGCGCGGACAGGCCGGCATCGGCGCCTGCGGCGGCGACGCGGCTGGCGCCGCCTTCATGGCCGGCACGGGCGCCGGGCTGCGCGCAGGCGCCCAGCGCCAGGCAGAACACGATGAGCGGGGTAGCAAGAATTGGCGGGGTACCTGACATGGAGGTGCGGAGGTTGTGAGACGCAGAAATGCTCGAGTGACCGTTAGAGGTTCCGATCCTGCGCGAAGTTCTTCAATCCAGCGGACAGTTTAGGTATATTTAGCGCCCATCACAAGTGATCCCGCATCCATGTGCCGGTATCTGCGCCGGCTTAATCCGGAGGTCGAGGCATCCGGACCGGGGTTGCAAAATCGACGGCAGATCTCCACAACATTCGACCAACAAGGCGAGGGCATGACCACAACGGCAAGCTCAGATTCGACCGTTTCCGCGCGCGCATTATCGCGGTCTTACGGCAGCAATCGCGCGGTGCGCGAAGTCTCACTGCAACTCAAACGCGGCGAAGTCCTGGGGCTGCTGGGCCCGAACGGCGCCGGCAAAACCACCACTATGCAGATGCTCACCGGCAACCTCGCCCCCACCAGCGGCGAAGTGGACATCTGCGGCATCGACCTGCTCGAGCGGCCGACCCAGGCCAAATCGCGCATCGGCTATCTTCCCGAGGTCCCGCCGCTATATCGGGAGCTCAAGGTCGACGAATACCTGCGTCTGGCCGGACGCCTGCACAAAGTCAGGAAAAGCGCGATCGCACAAGCGGTACAGCGTGCCAAGGACCGCTGCGGCCTCGGCGACATGGGAGGCCGGCTGATCGGCGCGCTGTCCAAGGGCTATCAGCAGCGCGTCGGCATCGCCCAAGCCATCATCCATGAGCCCGACGTGATCATTCTCGATGAACCGACGGTGGGACTCGATCCCAACCAGATTCGCGAGATCCGCACCCTGATCAAGGACCTGGGACGCGATCACAGCCTGATTCTGTCCACGCACATCCTGCCGGAAGTCGAAGCCGTATGCGATCGCGTGCAGATCCTGCATCGTGGTGAAGTCGTGTTCAACGACACCATTGCCGGGCTGAAGCAGTTTCGCGGCGGCCAGATGCTGCAGCTCGGCCTGCGCAACCCGCCCTCGCCGGAGGATATCGGCCGCGTCGCCGGCGGCGCTTCGGTCGATGCCGTCAGCGCCAATCTGTTTCGCGTGCACCCTCATGGCGGCAACGATCCGACCGACGAGCTGGTGCGCGCATCGGTCGAACGCGGCTGGGGACTGTTCCAACTGCAGCCGGCACAGGCCAGCCTCGAGGAAGTGTTCGTGCAATTGACGCATCGCGAAGAAGAACAGGAAGAGGTGTCCGCATGATTCGCACCATCATCTCGAAAGAATTGCGCACGCTGTTCGCCTCGCCGCTGGCATGGGTGGTGCTGGCTTTCCTGCAGGTCATCCTCGCCTGGATTTTCCTGACTCGCGTCGACTATTTCCTCACCATCCAGGGACAACTGGCGCGCGTGCCGAACGCCCCCGGACTGACCGAGATCGTCGTGGTACCGATGTTCGGCATCGCATCGATCGTGCTGCTAATGTCCGTGCCGTTGCTGACCATGCGGCTGATCGCGGAGGAACGGCGCAACAAGACCATGACCATGCTGATGTCGGCGCCGGTATCCATGACGCAGATCGTGCTCGGTAAATTTCTGGCAACGGCGATTTTCCTGGCGATGGTGGGCGGGCTCATTGCACTCATGGCTCTGTCGCTGCTGATGGGCGGCAAGCTCGACTACGGCCTGCTCGTCGCAAACCTGCTCGGATTATTGCTGCTGACCGGCAGTTTTGCCGCCATCGGCCTGTATGTGTCGTGCCTGACAACCCACCCCGTGGTGGCGGCGATCGGCGCCCTCGCGGCCTTTCTGGTGCTGTGGCTGATCAACATCGCCGCGTCCGATCCCGCCAGCCCCGTTCACCTGTTCTCCCTGCTCAAGCATTTCGAAGGCTTCATGAACGGCGCCATCGCGGTGACCGATCTGATTTATTTCGCTCTGCTGACTGCGGTGTTCCTCATCCTTTCGATCCGGCGCCTCGACGCCGACCGGTTACGCGCATGAAACTGAATCGCAAACTTAGACTGCAACTGCTGATCCAGAACGGCCTGTTCGTCATTCTGCTGATCGGCTTCGCCATGGCCATCGTCTGGGTCACCAAGGACGTCAAGACGCAATGGGATCTGACCCAGGGACAGCGCAATACGCTGTCGCAGGCATCGATCGACGTGCTCAAGCAGGTTACCGGGCCGGTCAGGGTCACCGCCTATGCGACCACGCAGGATGCCGAGGGCGACGCCCGCAAGACAGTGGAAACCTTTCTCGGCAGTTATCAGCGCGCCAAGAAGGATTTCCTGCTGACGTTCATCGACCCGCGCGACCAGCCGCAAAAAACGCAGGCTGCCGGCGTGCGTGCGAACGGCGAACTGGTGGTGGAGTACAACGGCCGCAGCGAGCATCTGACCAGCCTCACCGAGCAGGACCTGACCAATCTTCTGCTCAGACTGGTACGTTCGGCGGAACGTCAGGTGGTTTACCTGGACGGCCATGGCGAACGCAAGCTCGATGGACGTGCCAACCATGACCTTGGCGACTTCGGCGGGCAGCTGAGCGTCAAGGGCTTCAAGACCGCGGCACTGAACCTGGCCGTGGCCCAGGAAGTTCCGGACAACGTTGCCGTGCTGATCATCGCCGGCCCGCGCGTCGATCTGCTGCCCGGAGAAGTCATCAAGATCAAGCGCTGGATCGAGAAGGGCGGCAACCTGTTGTGGCTGATCGACAACGATTCGCTGCACGGAATGCAGGGTCTGGCAGACGAGTTGGGACTGAGCCTCATGTCCGGCACGGTAATCGATCCGAGTGCCGGCGGACTCAAGCTCCCGCCGACTTTCGCGCTCGCGACCGCCTATGGCAAACACCGCATCACCGAGAGATCGACCGTCACCAGCGTATTTCCCTACGCGCGCAGGATCGCGGCCAGCGAGGGGACAAAATGGCGTTTTGCGCCGCTGGTCGAGGTGGCGCAGGAAGGCTGGCTCGAAACCGGCAGCATCGACAACAATGTCGCCTTCGACCGCAACAAGGATGTGCGCGGACCGATCGTGGTGGCCGCGGCGCTGGAACGCAGCGTCGGCGACCGCAAGCAGCGTGTGGTGGTGACGGGAAGCGGACATTTCCTCGCCAATCAGTTTATCGGCACCCTGGGCAATCTCGACCTGGGCGTGAACATGATCAACTGGCTCGCCGGTGACGAGGCGCTGATTACCGTGCAGCCGCGCACCCGTTCGGACCTGACGCTCGAACTCACGCGCTCCGGGCTGGCGCTCATCGGCTTCGGTTTCCTGCTCGTGCTGCCGCTGGCCCTGCTGATCTCCGGCGGCGTCATCTGGTGGCGGCGGCGCAAGGCATGAAGTCCAAGGTTCTGCTCAATCTGGCACTGATAGCGGCGCTGGTCGCCTTGTCGCTCTATGCCTATTTCAAGCCCTGGCAGGACACGCCCGCGACGATCAAGCTGACCCCGCTCAAGCGCGACGAAGTGACCAGCATCGTCGTCGAGCCGCGCGGTGCCACGGCCATCAAACTGGAAAAACACGATGGCGCATGGCGGATCGTCGCGCCGCTCAACGCGCAAGCCGATGCCACGCAGGTGGATCGCCTGGTCGACATCGTCAATGCCAGCGCCAAACAGAAACTCGCGAATGCCGACCTCACCCAGTTCGATCTGAATCCGCCCCAGGTGCGCGTAACCCTCAACGACCAGGCATTCTCCTTCGGCCGCGTGAACGACATCACCTACGAACAATACGTCGCCACCGCCGGTGGCGTGTATCTGGTGCCGCCGCTGTACGGCTATGGCATCCCCACCGACGCGACCAAACTGCTGAGCCGGCGCCTGCTCGATGCGGGCGAAGTGCCGGTGGCATTCGACTTCGGCCGCTATCGGATCATCCGCGACGACAAAGGATCCTGGGCGGCAAGCGGCGAATTTGCCACGACGAAAGAAACAGCGTTATCGCAGGACGATTTCAATCGCTGGGCCGACGAATGGCGTTATACGTCCGCCCTCAGCGTGGAGCCGGACAAGGGCAGCCGCGCGAGCGAACAGGTAACCGTCCGCTTCAAAGGCGGAAAAGCGGTGACCATGCGCATTCTGCAAAAGGAACCGGACTTCCAGCTGGCGCGCGACGACAACGCGATGCGCTACCACTTCGGCGTGGAAGTCGGACGCCGGCTGACCGATCCGCGCGTCGTCGCAAAAAAATAGCGGGTGTGCCGTGCCGGAACTGCCCGAGGTCGAAACCACACGCCGCGGCCTGGTGCCGCACATGCTGGGCCAGCGCGTGGAAACCGTGATCGTGCGCAATCGCGCGCTGCGCTGGCCGGTCCCGCATGATCTGGCCAGGCGGGTTTCCGGCCGCACCGTGCGCGCCGTCGAGCGGCGCGGAAAATATCTGCTGATCGATTGCGGATCCGGCTGGATCATTCTGCATCTGGGCATGTCCGGCAGCCTGCAGGTGGTCTCCGGATCAGTGCCGCCCGGCAAGCACGATCACGTCGATCTGGTGCTTGCCTCGGGAATGGTCGCCAGGCTGACCGACCCCCGCCGCTTTGGCGCGGTTCTCTGGGAGCCCAACGATCCGCTCAATCATCCGCTGCTGGTACGGCTGGCCCCCGAGCCGCTGGGGTCCGAATTCAATGCAGCCTGGGTGCATGCCCATACTCGCGGCCGCAGTGCGGCGATCAAAACCATCGTGATGGATAGCCACATCGTGGTCGGCGTCGGCAATATCTACGCGAGTGAATCGCTGTTTCGTGCCGGCATTCATCCCGGCCTCGCCGCCGGCCGCATTTCATTGCTGCGTTGCGAAAAACTGGTTTTCGCCATCCGGGAAACGCTCACTGCCGCCATTGAAGCCGGCGGCAGCACCCTGCGCGATTACGTCGGCGCGGAAGGCCGTCCGGGGGTTTTTCAGCAAACCTATTTCGTTTATGGCCGACAGGGCGACCTCTGCCGGGTATGTGGCACATCCATCAAATCCCTGCGCCAGGGACAGCGCTCGACGTTTTTCTGCCCCACCTGCCAGCGCCGATAGGAAATTTCCCTGCTGCCCGTCGCGCTTTGCGAATAGAAGCTTCCTGTGTTCCCGGCATAAGATGCCGTTTTTTCCTTGACTCACCGGGAAAACATCCCGAGAATCCCCGCATACCGAAATGCGGAACCGGGCTCGCCTCAGCGTGTCAAGAAGGCGTCCAAACATCGCGGTTACTGCAAAGAGGGAAAAGAATGGCGGGCGCGTCGTCTGACTGCCAATTCTTGTCGAAAAACGATCCCGCGGCGACATGGCTTACCTTGGGAAATAATTCTGGAGAGGAATCCAATCATGACTAGCAAAAAACGTTACCTGCGCATCGCGCTGGCGACGGCGTTTTCCGTGGCGGTCGCCGCGGGAAGCTCCTTTGCCGCAGATGTCGATGGCAACCGAGTACTCAATGCAGACAAGGAACTCGAAAAGGGCAACTGGATCACGTATCACGGTTCGTACAAATCGTGGCATTACAGCCCGCTCGAACAAATCAACACCAAGACCGTGGGCAAGCTGACCGAAGCCTGGTCGCATACCGCCTCGCGCGCCAATCGCGGATTGCAGGGCTTCCCGCTGGCCATCGACGGCATAGTGTATTACTCGAGCCCGTACAACCAGGTCTATGCACTGGATGGCGCGACGGGAAAGATGCTGTGGACGTACAAGCAGAAACTGAATGAAGATCTGGTTGCCCGCCAGACGCACTCGCCCTACAACCGCGGCCTCGCCGCCGGTTACGGCAATATCCTCATGGGCACTCTGGACGGCAAGCTGGCTGCGATCGACATGAAGACCGGCAAGCTGAGCTGGGAAACCAAGCTGATCGATTCCGAGAAGCTGACCGTGGGCTTTACCGGCGCACCGCTGCTGGTCAAGGACAAGGTCATCATCGGCGCGCAAGGCGGCGAGTGGCCGTACCGTGGGCCGATTTTCGGCGTCAATGCCAAGACCGGCGAAAAGGTGTGGGAATTCTTCACCGTCGGCGGCAATGACGGCACCGCAAGCGACAAGCGCGACACCTGGGGCAACGACTCCTGGAAGGTCGGCGGCGGCGGCGGCTGGATGGCCGGCAGCTACGATCCCGAAACCAATTCGGTATGGTGGGGTACCGCCAACCCGGCTCCGCTGTACGACTGGTCGGGCGACAAGTGGATGACGGAAGGTGCGCGTCCTGGCACCAACCTCTACGTTACGTCCGTCATTCTGCTTGATCCGGACACCGGCACACTGAAGGGCTATCACCAGGAACTGCCGCACGACGCGTGGGACTTCGACTCCGCGATGGGCGAGTTCGTGTTCCTGGAGCGGGACGGCAAGAAGTATGTCATGCACCCCAACAAGGGCGGCTTCATGTTCGTCTATGACCGTACCGGCAAGCCCGTCAACGTGTACAAGGCCGTGGATGCCATCAACTTCGTCAAGGACATCAAGCCCAATGGCGAACTGGTGGGTCGTCGCGACTTCACGGAAGGCAAGTTCGAAAACCTCTGCCCGGCCATCATGGGCGGCCTGAGCTGGAACGCGGGTACCTACAACCCGAAGACCGGCCTGGAATACCGCGTCGGCTACGAGTGGTGTATCGACCTGACCATCGTGAAGACCCCGCCGATCACCGAACCCGTGGTGCAACTGAACATCGGCGCCGACTTTACGGCCGTGCCGCCGAAGGGTGAGAAGTCGATGCATGGCCATATCCGTGCACGCGATCCGATCACCGGCGCGGTGAAGTTCGAAATCAAGTATCCCGGCGCCACCCCGCATGCCAGCCTGCTGAGCACCGGCGGCGGCGTGTTGTTTGTGCCCGAAGCCGAAGGCACCTTGGTCGCGTATGACACGACCAACGGCAAGAAGCTCTGGTCACACAACCTCGGCCAGGGCAGCAACGGCGGCATCATCACCTACATGGCCGGCGGCAAGCAGTACGTCGCAGTCATGACCGGCTGGGGCTCCCTGGTCGGCGACGGCTATGGCGACTGGTTCGGCGAACCGTGGAAGAGCATGCCGAAGGATTCCGGCGTGCTGAAGGTGTTCGCGCTCCAGTAAGCGACAGCTAGTCAGGCATTACTTCAGGGCGGGAACCTCGGTTCCCGCCCTTTTTTGTCCACGTAAGCGAGTTTCAAATCGTTAATGTTCGCAAGCGGCACGAACCATGCGCCGCGAGTATCTGTCTTATTTCAACAAGGACGACTGCATTGAGAACCACTACAACTTTCCCGCAAGCAAAGCGCCTGTTGATCGGCGCCGTGCTGGCCTTGGGCCTTGCTTCGATGGCCCAGGCCGACGAGCAGAAGGAACCGGCCAAGCCACTTGATGTGAAAAGCACGTTCCGCAACATCTGTGGCTTCTGCCATGAGGATTACGGCCGCAGGGCGGCCAAGGGTCCTCAACTGATGAATACGGCGCGCAGTGACGATTTCATCATGAATAGGGTCAAGCACGGCCTGCCGGGACGCATGGCTGCCTTCGGCAGCGTCTTCAACGACGATCAGATCCGCCAGATCATAAAGTTCATCCGCAGCCTGAAAGAGGGGGAAGAGCCCCAGAATCCATCATGAAGCTTTCCCACCGACTCAATGGCAAGTTGCACGGCCTGGTAATCATGGCCGGCGTCTGTGCCGCGCTTTCGCTGCCTGCCGCCGAAGATGCGGCAGCGCGCACGCTCGCCGAAGTAAAATCGCTGGGCGCGATATCCATGTGTGCCAATGACAATGCGCTTCCCTATGCCAGCAAGGACCCTGACAAGCCCGGATTCCAGATTGAGCTGGGCCGGGCGATCGCCGAAGGCCTGGGCTTGCCGCTCAACGTCGAATGGATTTTCCCCCGCCGCCGCGCCAACATCGTCAATTGCGATCTGATGTTCGACAACGCGAACGACCCCAAGATGTATGAAGGCCGCCTGCTGCTGACTCATCCCTACCAGAAATCGGGGGTCGCGCTTGGATTTCGCGCCGACGCCGAACCGATTACCGACTTCAAGGAACTGAAGAAGGGCCAGAAGATCGGCGTGATGATCAACTCGATCGCCGCGATGGTCCTCGGCAAGGCCGGGAAATCGTTTTCACCCTATGCCTTCCAGTCGGACATGCTGGAAGACCTGCAGAAGGGCGAGATTTACGGCGCCGCGATCTCGACGGCGATGATGAGCTACGAGGTGTTCCAGCACCCGGACTCGGGGCTGCGAGTGGTAAATGCCTTCGACAGCGAGCCGATGCTCGCATGGGAAGTCTCGGTGGGATTGCGCAAGTCGGACCAGGCTCTGGTCGACGCCATCAACGGGGTGCTCGACAGGCTGCTGGCCGACGGCACCGTTACCCGGATTTATGCCAAGTACGGCGTCGAGCACCGCAAGCCGTGAGGCTTGACTAAAGAATGATCAGGCGGGCGCGCTGACCTTCAACTGGGTCAGCGTTTCGTACTTGCGTTCCAGTTCATCGCGGGTTTCCACCCATTCGGGATTCAGCGGAATGCAATCCACAGGGCAGACTTCCTGACACTGCGGTCGGTCGTAATGTCCCACGCATTCGGTACATTTGCCGGGATCGATCTGATAGATTTCCACACCTTGTGAGATTGCGTTGTTCGGGCACTCCGGCTCGCACACGTCGCAGTTGATGCATTCGTCGGTGATCATCAGAGCCATCAGCCTATCCCCGCGCGAGCCTTGCCTTCATGTGCGGAATAACCAGGGAGTTCACGAAGGGCGAAACGTCCCCGCCGAGCGAAGCGATTTCGCGCACCATGGTGGCGGAGATGAACATGTACTGCTCTGCCGGCGTCAGAAACAGCGTCTCCACGTCGGGATAAAGATTGCGGTTCATGCCCGCCATCTGGAACTCGTACTCGAAGTCCGACACCGCCCGCAGCCCGCGCAAGATGATCTTGGCGTCGTGCTTGCGCAGGAACTCCATCAGCAGGCCGGAAAAGCCCTCCACCCGTACGTTCGGGAATGCGGCCAGCGTTTCCTTCGCCATCGCCACCCGCTCCTCGACATCGAAGAACGGCCGCTTGCCGCGACTGTCCGCCACCGCGACGATCATTTCGTCGAACAGAGTGGATGCACGGCGCACGAGGTCCTCGTGTCCGCGAGTGATCGGATCGAAGGTTCCAGGGTAGACGGCCCGGTTGGCTCGCGTTTTCATGATTGCAGCCATTTTATCAGCAGACCATGCACCTGCCCCACCCGCGTCTGCCTGAGCACTTCGAATCCGTGCGGCATGGCTATCACCTCCTCAGCCTCCAGATAGACACGTGCATCCTGCGCCAGGCGAATTGGCAGCATTGGCAGGAGCCGCGGCAGCCATCCAAGCTTGAACGGGGGATCGAGAAATACCACGTCGTAGCGGCGCACATCCGATTTGAGGAAGCCGAAAGCATCCGCGCGATGCATTTCGACCTGCTCGGCCGAAAGCATGGCCTGCGTCTCCCGCAGTGCCCGGTACACGCCTGCATCCTGTTCGACCATCACCACCTGTCGCGCGCCGCGCGACGCAGCTTCAAATCCAAGCGCGCCACTGCCGGCAAACAGGTCAAGGCAGGTCTTTGCAGTGAGGTCTTGCCCCAGCCAATTGAACAGCGTTTCCCGCAGCCGGTCCGGCGTGGGTCGCAGGGAATGCGCATCTGGAAAATGCACGATCCGGCTGCGCCATTGGCCGCCAATGATGCGCACCTGGTTTGTCTTCAAGCGCGGGAGCGAACGGAAGTTGCCGATGCAGCGCAGGCTAACACGCCCGCGCAGTATTTCGGAATCAATGCGCGCAGGTCAGTGCGAATCGACGCCGGCAACGACCACAGTGGCCATGCGATCGGGATGAATGCGCCGGCGCCAGGCGTCTTTAATCTGTTCCAGCGTGACTCGTTCGATCTGGACGGGAAAATCATCCAGATAGGTCAGCGGCAACCGGTAGAAGCCGATGATTGCAAGGTAATCCTGAATTTTCTTGTTGCTGTCTATACGCAAGGGAAAACCGCCGATGATGTTCTGTTTTGCAGCCTCCAGTTCCTGCGGCGTCGGGCCTTCCGCCACGAATCTTGCCAGCGTGTCCTGTGCCACTTTCAATGCCTCTTCCGCCGTGGCCTTCTTGGTCTGCACCGCGAGCTGGAATGGGCCTTCCAGCGCAAACGGATTGAAATAGCTGTAAGTGCTATAGGCATATCCGCGCTTCTGCCGGATTTCGTCGTTAAGCCGGGAAGAAAAACCACCGCCGCCGAGCACGTAGTTGCCCAGGAATAACGGAAAATAATCGGGATCCAGGCGCTTGATGCCAGGCTGACCAATGAGAATATGTGCCTGGGTCGCAGGATGCGCTATCCGGCTCACCTGCGGGGTTGCGAGTTGCGCGATCGGCGGCAACGGCGGCAATGGTTGCGATCTGCGATTCAGGCCCGCCGTCAATTGTTCGGCAATCGCGCCGGCTTCGGCGCGGGTCAGGTCACCGATGATCGACACCACTGCATCGCCCGCAGTGAAATACCGGCGATAGAAGTCAACAAGGTCCTCGCGACGCAACTTCGCGACCGTTTCCGCTTCGCCCGAGCCGCGCCGGGAATAGGGATGCCCGCCGTAGAGCAGATGCCTGAATTCCCGATCGGCCAGAACCTCGGGCCGGGTCTCGGCTTCCCTCAGTCCGGCCAGCGTGCGCTGCTGCTCGCGTTCGAACATCTTCTGCGGGAATGTGGGTTTCTGCAGTACAGCCGCCAACAAGCCCAATGCCTCCTCGCGTTCACGCACGCTCGACAAGGTACGCAATCCATAGCCTGCCCGGTCCATGTCGAAACGGCCTGACATGTCAGCGCCGATACTGGCCAGGCGCTCGGAGATCTCGTCTTCGCCAAGCGCCGCTGCGCCGCTACGCATCAATCCCAGGGTCAACGATGCGGCTCCGGATTTGTCGGCTGTGTCGCGACTGGCGCCTGCCGGAAAATCCACCGCCAGATCCAGCATCGGCAGATCGTGCGTTTCGACGAACAATACCAGCGCACCACTGGTCGTCTGCCATTGTTGGATAGGCAAGGTGGCGTTCGCTGCGGGTGCCGCAACCATGCAGGCAAGCGCCAGCCAACCTTTCAAACACCGTAGGCTAGCGCTGGTCACGTCCGCCTCCTTCGGGATTCGGGCGCGGGCGCTTGCCGCCGGGCAAAGGTTGCGGATCCAGCACCGCGACGGTGAGGTTGTCGTCGACCAGATACTTGCGCGCCACTTCACGCACCTGGTCGGCGGTTACTTCCTGCAATTTCTTCACCTGCAGGTCCGATGAGTCAAACGGCAATCCGATGGTCTGCAACATGCCGATGCGCATCGCCTGGTAGTAGACCGAGTCGCGCGCGTAAACCTGGGAGGCCGTGACCTGCGCTTTGACCCGCTGCAGCTCGTCGTCGCTGACCCCCTGTTCCACCAGTACGCGAATCTGGTCGCGCAGCGCCGCTTCGACGTCGGCCACCGTTTTTCCCTCGGCGGGAACCCCATCGAGGAAGAAGAGCGCCGGTCCGCGATTGATCAGGTCATAGCTGGAATTGGCTGAATCCGCCACGCGTGTCTTTCTGACGAGCTCGCGATTGAGCCGCGATGCATCGCTGCCGTCAAGAATGCCGTTGAGCACGAACAACGCATACGGTTCCCAATCTTTTTCGACATCGCGCAACACCGGCGCGTGATAGGCCATGACCAGATAGGGCAACTCGGCCGGGGCCTTGACGGTGATGCGCTTGATGCCGAACTGGCGCGGCTCGATCTGCATCTTGCGCTCCGGCAGTGCGTGCGCAGGAATCGGCCCGAAAAATTTTTCCGCGAGCTTGAATACTTCTTCCGGCTCGACGTCGCCGGCGACAACCAGCGTCGCATTGTTCGGCGCATACCATTTTTCGTACCAGCCGCGCGCGTCGACGAGCTGCATGTTCTGCAGGTCGTTCATCCAGCCGATTACCGGCGAACGATAGGGGTGCGATATGTAAATGGTGGCCATCAACTGCTCGTTCAGCTGGGAATGCGGATCGTCATCGGTGCGCGAACGGCGCTCTTCCATCACCACCTTGGACTCTTTGGCGAATTCCTCTTCGGCAAAGGAAAGGTTGACCATGCGATCGGCTTCCAATTCCATCGCGAGAGGCAATTTTGATTTATGCAGCTGCTCGTAGTACGCAGTGTAGTCGCGCGATGTGAAGGCATTCTCGCGCCCCCCCGCTCGGGCAACGGTTCGCGAAAATTCGCCTACCGGCACTTTCTTCGTGCCTTTGAACATCATGTGCTCGAGCATATGCGCAACACCGGTGGTGCCGCTGACCTCGTCCATGCTGCCGGCGCGATACCAGACCATCGACACCGCGACCGGCGAGCGGTGATCTTCTTTGACGATGATGTTCATGCCATTGGCCAGTGTCCGCTGCTCAACCGTCGCCGCCGAAGCAACTGCACCCCCGCACATCAGAGCCAGGGCAACGACAACGGATCGAATCGGGAAATGCGTGGTCAACATGCTTGTGGGTGGACCGGGAGTAAACAGAATAGAATTGTCGTTGTTAGTTGCAACTACGAGCGTCAATCTGACAGCGTGAGAGTATGTTAAGTTTCCTGAAGCGTGACAAGAGTGAAGTAGCGGACGCCGGTGGCGGTACTGGCTGGGCCGCGAAACTGCGGAAGGGCCTGGCTGCCACCCGCGCGCGCCTGGCAGCCCAGTTTGCAAGCGTGTTCGACGCGGGACGCAAGATTGATGAAGCGCTGTTCGACGAAATGGAGACGATCCTGCTTTCCTGCGACGTAAGCGTCGACGCAACCACACATCTGCTCGATGTAACGCGCGCGCGGGCGCGGGCGCAAGGGTTGACGCAAGCCTCGCAAATCCGCGGCGTACTCCAGCAGGCGCTGCTCGAATTGTTGAAACCGCTGGAACAGCCACTGGACACCACCCGGGCCAAACCCTTCGTGATCCTGATCGCGGGTGTGAACGGTGCCGGCAAAACCACGTCGATCGGCAAACTTGCGCGACTCTTCCAGACGGAGGGCAAATCCGTTCTGCTGGCTGCGGGCGACACATTTCGTGCCGCGGCGCGTGAGCAGCTGAAAGTATGGGGTGAGCGCAACAACGTGACTGTCATTGCGCAGGAAGGCGGTGACACGGCCGCGGTTATTTTCGATGCGATTCAATCGGCCAAGGCAAAAAATATCGACGTAGTCATCGCGGACACCGCTGGACGCCTGCCGACACAATTGCATCTCATGGAAGAAATCCGCAAGGTCAAGCGGGTGATTGCCAAGGCCATTCCCGATGCCCCGCACGAAGTGCTGCTTGTGCTCGACGCCAACAACGGACAGAACGTCGTCAATCAGGTGAAGGCCTTCGACGCAGCGCTGGGCGTTACCGGAATCATCCTGACGAAACTGGACGGCACGGCCAAGGGCGGCGCGATCGCCGCCATGGCGCGCCACAAGCCCGTTCCTTTGCGCTTTATCGGTGTCGGCGAAGGGGTGGACGATCTGCGGCCATTTTCTGCGGCGCAATTCGTGGAGGCTCTGTTCGAGTGAGTGTGGAGACGGCACGCGGCTCGATGATCCAGGTCAGCCATGTTTCCAAGCGCTATGAGGGCGGTTATGAAGCATTGCGCGACGTAACATTCGCGGTGGAACCCGGAGAAATGGTCTTCATCACAGGCCATTCCGGCGCGGGCAAAAGTACGTTGCTGAAATTGATTACAGCCATCGAGAAGCCGACCGCGGGCAGTGTCGTCATCAATGGCCAGAACGTATCGGCAATGAAGCCGGGGATGATTCCCTTTTTCCGACGCAATTTCGGGCTGATTTTCCAGGACCACAAGCTGCTGTTCGACCGCAGTGTGTTCGAGAATGTGGCATTGCCCCTGGCGATTACCGGTTTTCCACGCGGAGAGATTGCAAAACGCACCCGTGCCGCGCTCGACAAGGTCGGTCTGCTCGGGCGCGAAAAGGCCAAACCCATCACGCTGTCCGGTGGGGAACAACAGCGCCTTTGCATCGCTCGCGCCATCGTTAATCGCCCCGCAATCCTGCTCGCCGATGAACCCACTGGAAATCTCGATACCGCTTATGCCGAGGAAATCATCGGCATGTTCAAGTCGTTTAACCAGGTTGGCGTGACTGTGGTCATCGCCACGCATGATGAGGACATGATCGAACGGCTGGGCCCGCGCATTCTGCATCTCGACCATGGCAGGATCGCCACATGAACTGGCTCCTGGTTCACCTCGACACCCTGCGCGAGAGCTTGGCGCGGCTGTTTCGGCATCCGGTCGCGTCGGCCCTGAACGTAATTGTGATCGGCATAGCCTTGTCGCTGCCCGCCGGTTTTTATCTCGGGTTGAACCATCTGCAGACGTTCTCGCGGCAATTATCCAGCGACCCCCAGGTGAGCATTTTCATGGCTGTCGATGCCAGCGCAGCCGAAGTTGCGGCGGTGGAACAGCGCTTGAAATCCAATCCGGAAATCGGCAGGGTGGCGTTCATTACCCGCGACCAGGCTTTGGCCCGCCTCAAGCGCAGTGCCGGTCTCTCCGACGTCCTCGCGAACCTCGGCCACAATCCCCTTCCCGATGCGTTTATCGTCACCGCGCGCAGTAATGACCCCGGCACGTTGGAGGCGCTGCACGATCAGGCGCGCAAATGGCCCAAGGTCGAGCACGTGCAGCTGGATGCCGAATGGGCGCGCCGACTCGACGCGGCCTTGAATGTCGGACGCATGCTGGTAACTCTGCTCGCGGTATTGCTGGCTATTGCGTTGGTGGCCGTGACCTTCAATACCATACGACTGCAGATTCTCACCCGTCGCGATGAAATCGAAGTGTCCAAGCTGATAGGCGCTACAAATGCTTTCATTCGACGGCCGTTTCTCTATTTCGGCGCCCTGCAGGGACTGGCGGGAGGCTTCGCCGCGTGGGCGATCGTGGCGTTGGCAGTCCTCTTCCTCAATATTCAGCTTGCAGATTTGTCCGGGCTCTATGGGGTCATTTTCAAACTGGACTGGCCCGGTTTCAGTGACACCATGATATTGCTGGGATTTTCAGCCCTGCTCGGATGGTTGGGCGCCTGGTTATCAGTGAGTCGTCACTTATGGTATATAGAGCCCCAGTAGTGGATCCAGGTGGGGAATAAGGGCGAACTTTTGAGGCGATTGGCACTCTTAAGGCATGAGTGCTAAAATTTCCGTAGAGGAGATTTATTCCATGACTAATGCTTTGGCTGTTTCGATTCCTTTCCCGTCAATGGCGGGCAGTTTGGATACTTATATCCAGGCCGTGAATCGCTTTCCGCTTCTGACGCAGGAAGAGGAAACGACGTTGGCGCGCCGCCTGCGCGATGACGAAGATGTGGATGCGGCCCGCCAGCTGGTGGTGTCCCACCTGCGCGTGGTGGTATCGATCGCTCGTGGTTACTTGGGCTACGGCTTGCCGCATGCCGACCTGATACAGGAAGGCAATGTCGGGTTGATGAAGGCCGTCAAGCGCTTCGACCCGGAGCGCGGGGTGCGACTGGTTTCGTTTGCGGTGCATTGGATTCGTGCTGAAATCCATGAATTCATTCTGAAGAACTGGCGCATGGTCAAAATCGCCACCACCAAGGCGCAGCGCAAGCTGTTCTTCAACCTGCGCAGCCTGAAGCGCAGCCATTCCACGATGACGCCGGACGAGGTCAATGCCGTTGCAAAGCAACTCAACGTCAAGTCCGGGGACGTGGTCGAAATGGAGACCCGGATGGGTGGCCATGATCTGGCCCTGGAACCGCTCAGCGACGATGACGAAGACAATTTTTCGCCGATCGCTTATTTGACCAATGCCGAAGACGAACCCGGTCTGGTGCTGGAATATGAACAGTCGGAGCGCGCTCGCAGCAAAGGTTTGGAATCCGCGCTGATGGCACTGGATCCGCGCAGCCGCCGCATCATCGAGGCACGCTGGCTGCGTGAACAGGACGGCGCAACGCTGCACGATCTGGCCGGCGAATTCGGTGTTTCCGCAGAACGTATCCGCCAGATCGAAAGTCAGGCAATGAAGAAAATCCGTGGCCTGATGGTTGCCGTGGACTGAAGGCCGACAGCAACAGTCTGAAAAAAAGCCCCGCAATGCGGGGCTTTTTTTGACGGGGTTCAAGGCTGCTTCAACAGCAGATCTATGTCATGCGCGAAGACATCCGCACCTCGACCGTAACCCACATACAGCCGCAGGCGGCCTTGCCGATCGAAAATATAACTACCGGCCGAATGAGCCATCGCATAATTTTCCGGACGCTGGCCAGCCACCTTCTGGTAAATCACCTTGAATTCCTTCGCCACGCGCGCCGTCTCGTCGGCATTGCCTCGCAATGCCAGGAATTTCGGATTGAACGCCGTAACATACTTCGCAAGCAACTCGGGCGTATCGCGCTCCGGATCGATGGTCACCAGCAACACTTGAACTTTTTCTCCAGCCGGTCCGAGTTTCCTTACCGCGCCGGCGAGTTCCGCCAGCGTCGTCGGGCAGACATCGGGACAATGGGTGAAACCGAAAAACATCACCACAACCTGCCCGCGAAAGTCCTCCAACGAGCGCCGCTTGCCGTTGTGGTCAGTCAGGGCAAATGATTTGCCGAATTCCGCGCCGGTGATGTCCGTGGACTGGAAGCTCGGCTGTTCCGAGTGACAGCCAGCCAGGATGGATAAGAGTGCGAAGGCAAGAATGCGCGGAAAGGAGATCACTGGGCGATAAAATTGGAAAGAATACCGGCTTTCCGCTTCGCTCAAAACCGCAGATAGTGATCGACCAGAAGCGCGGCAAACAGCAGCGAAAGATAGAGGATCGAATAGCGGAAGGTCTCTTTCGCCAGCTCATCGCTGTAGGCCAGGCAGATTCGCACTGCATAGATCAGGAACAATCCGCCCAGCCCGGCTGCCGCAGCCAGGTAGATCAGACCACTCATGCGCGTGGAAAAGGGCAGCATCGTCACCGCGACCAAAATCACGGTATAGAGCAAAACGTGCAAACGTGTGAATCGATCACCATGCGTGACCGGCAGCATCGGTACACCGGCGCGCGCATATTCTTTTTTGCGATACAACGCCAGCGCCCAGAAATGGGGCGGCGTCCACGCGAAGATGATCAGGAAAAGCAGAAGTGCATCATGCGAAATTCCGCCGGTCACCGCCGCCCAGCCCAGTACGGGCGGCATTGCGCCTGAAGCACCGCCGATCACGATGTTCTGCGGAGTAAGCGGCTTCAGCAGCACGGTATAGATCACGGCGTAGCCGACGAAGGTTGCCAGGGTGAGCCACATGGTCAGCGGGTTCACGAGCGCATAAAGCAACGTCAATCCGATACCGCCCACCGCGCCGGAAAACAGCAAGGTTTCCTGCGAGGTGATTGTACCCATGGGAAGCGGCCTGGCGCGGGTGCGCGCCATTACCGCATCGATTTTCTGCTCCACCAGGCAATTCATTGCGGCAGCGGAGCCGGCTACCAGCGCAATGCCCAGCGTCGCAAACACTGCCGCCGTCCAGAAGTGAGGCGACGCCAATTCTTCTGCTGGCACTGCCAGAAACATGCCGATCACCGCGGTAAAAACTATCAGCGAAACCACGCGCGGCTTGGTGAGCTGCAGGAACTGTTGCAGCCGCGAGGCGTAACTCCTGGATGGAAGCGAAACGGACATTTATCGGCCGAACGAGGATGGCGAACGAGTGGCGAAGTTTAGCATTACCAGAACGGCGAGTAACAGGGCAGCGACGCCGTTGTGCGCGACGGCGACCGGTAGCGGCAGGCTACCCAGCACATTGGCTATTCCCAGCGTTACCTGTATGAATAAGAGCGCCAACACCACCTTGCTCAATCCGCTCAACGCCGGCGACCGCATCGCACGATGTGCTACATAGGCCAAGGCAAGAAAGGTCAGCAGTGCGCCGATGCGATGCGCCCAATGGATTGCATTCAACGCGTCGTTCGACAGCGGCTCTCCTTCGGCGGTCATGCCCAGCTCGCGCAAGAAATGGAACCCATGGGCAAAATCCGTGGCCGGTTTCCAGGTGCCATGACAGGTCGGAAAATCCACGCAGGCCAGGGCCGCGTAGTTCGTGCTGACCCAGCCACCCAGGGCGATCTGCGTGGAGAGCACGATCAGTGCGATTGCGGCCATCGGACGGATGCTGCGCAATGCGGAAGGCTGGCCCCCGGTCAGTTGCAGATGGCGCGCGGACAACCAGGCCAACAAAGCAACCAATGTCATTCCGCCCAGCAGGTGCAGGGTCACGATCACCGGCTTCAGTAGCAGCGTCACCGTCCACTTGCCGAACAATCCCTGCAACACGACGAGGAACACAAGCGCGAGCGGCAATCCAATCCCACGTCCAGGATCATCCGCGTCCGCTGAACGTCTTCGTCGATTGTCCATCGCCTGTATCGCAATTGCCAGAATCATCACGCCCACAAAGGACGCGAAATACCGATGGATCATCTCGCGCCATGCTTTCGGCTGCGAAACAGGACCCTCTGGCGCCGCCACTTGCGCGGCCTGAATCTGGTCCGCGGCGTGGGTGGGCGATAGCTTTCCATAGCATCCCGGCCAGTCCGGGCAACCGAGCCCCGCGTTGGTCAGGCGAACATAAGCACCCAGCATTGCCAGCGCGAGAGTCGCCAGCAAAGCCGCGACGACCAGAGTACGCGACCTCACGAAGCGTATGAAGACGAGCAGGGCGACGAACAGCGAACCGCCCCACATAGCGGCATGCAATGCATTCAGCGAAAATTGCCAGACTGCCGGATTGCTCATCGTTGGTTCGGCGTTATTGCCCGGTCTGGATCCAGCCGCCGGACATCTTGATCAACTTGTTGACGTCCTTTTTCATCCGCTGCGGATCGACGTTGCGGGGAAAACGCATCATCAGATTGCCGAACGGATCGATGACGTAAATGTGGTCGCGCGGCGAATCGGAAGCTGGCAAGCGAGCGAGAAAATCACCATTGGCTGGCAGAATCGTGCGCGTGCCCCGATACTCGGCTTCGATGCCAGGCGAGGGCCGCACGCCATCGGGAATCAGCCAGACGCGTTCGATGCGTTCCTGATCCTTGCCCTGGGTAAGCCGGATCTGGCGCATGACGTATAACTTCGACTGGCAGTAGTCGTCGCAGTTACCCGAATCGGCCATCAGGAATACCCAGTTGCCGCGCAATTCGTCGATGCGAAATGCCTTGCCATCCCTCGCGGGAATGGTCACACCGGCCAACGGCGCCGCCGAAATGAGTTCGCCATAGTTGGTGAACGTCTGCGGTTTCCAGAAATAATAAAGCAACAGCGAGCCGACGAACGGGGCCAGGCTAATCGCTCCCAGGAGGAGGAGCATCCGCCTGGTTTTTTTTCGATCGGGAACGTTTGACATGAAAAAATGCGTAAAGAAAAATAATCAGGCCGCAAATGGAAAACCATTGCACCGCGTACCCATAATGCCTGGCAATGCCGAAATCCGGGCGCTCCCACGCGCGCGACAGACCGTCGTCCAGGTCATTTTGTTGTTGTACCACCACCGGCTGGACCTGAAGTCCGGTGCGGGCAATGTAGCGCTCGACGGTCAGGTTCTGCCACACCGGGCCGCTTTCTTCGACTTTGGAGAGCTCGAGGAATCGCCCCGGGACCATCGCCATCCCGGTCACCATGACGACGGTTTCAGGGGTGCTGAAGGCAGGCAGCCGGGAACGGTCGGGGCCTGCGGCAATCCAGCCACGATTGATCAGTACGTGCATTGAAGACGCGCCGATTTTAAGCGGCATGACGACTTCGTAGCCGGCCTCTCCTCCATTGCGCGTCTTGTTGTCCAGCAATACCAGGCCTTTCGGCACGAATTCGCCTTCGACTTCGACCCGCCTCATGCGCAAATCCTCCGCGCGCGCGGGCGCTGCCGTCAATCGAACAGGCGCGTCGGACGCGCCGCGGTCGTATGCCTCCTGAGCACGTTCCTTTTCGTGTGCCCGCTCGAGCTGCCAGTTTCCCGCCGCCGCGGTCAGCGCAATGCCGACAACCGTCGCCAGCGGCGGCAACCAACGCGGCCGCCTTCGCGGGGAACTCGCCTGCCCGGTATCTGGTCGCATCTGGAAGCGTCCCGCCTTATCCTTTACACTGGAACACATTAGTCCATCGTCTTCCGCCATGCGAATCGTCGTCATCGCCTTCCTTGTCATCATTCTCCTGAGTCTCGGTTCGGCGATGTTCTACCTGATCCGCGACAAGGGGAAATCCGACCGCACCGTCAAAGCCCTGACTGTGCGCGTTGCCCTTTCGGTCACGCTGTTTCTGCTGCTCATGCTCGGTCATTACTTCGGCATCATCCCGAAGTCCGGCCTCTAGAAAAAAACAGCCGCACATCCGTGCGGCCCTAGTTCCCCACAGACTTCGCGGGGGTCCTCCTCTGTTGTTCTTCTTATGCTCTTATTTCGTTGCCGTCAGAGCCAGTACACCAGCACGAACAGCAGCAGCCAGACCACGTCCACGAAGTGCCAGTACCAGGACACCCCTTCGAACGCGAAATGATGTTCTGCAGTGAAATGGCCGGCCATGGAGCGCCCAAGGATGACGATCAGCATGATAGTACCGATCGTCACATGAAAGCCGTGGAATCCGGTCAGCATGAAGAAAGTGGCACCGTAGGCACCCATCCCCAGTGTCAGGTTGTATTCGTGATAAGCATGCACATATTCGTAGGCCTGCAGGGTCAGGAACAGAATACCCAGTGCCACCGTGGCGACCAGTCCCGCTATCAGTTGTGTGCGATTGTTCTTCTTCAGTGCCCAGTGCGCCCAGGTCACCGTGACGCCGGACGTCAGCAGGATCAGGGTATTGATTGCAGGAATGCCCCACGCACCCATCGGCGTAAAGGTTTCCTCGATACCTGGGCCCGAAATCGGCCAGTGAGCCACGAAACCCGGCCAGATCTGTTCCATGGTATCGCCGCTGGCGAGCCCCGGAACCGCCATCACCCGCATGTAGAACAGGGCGCCGAAGAATGCGGCAAAGAACATGACCTCGGAAAAGATGAACCAGCTCATGCTCCAGCGGAAAGAAAGATCCACCTGCTTGTTGTACTTGCCACTTTCGCTTTCGCGAATCACGGTGCCGAACCAGCCGAACAACATGTAGATCATGACCGCCATGCCGGCAATGACGACCCACGGCCCCGCTCCGATCCCGTTCATCCACAGCACACCGCCGAATGTCAGCAGGAGCAGCGCGCACGAACCGACGATTGGCCAGTGCGACGGTTCCGGCAGGTAGTAGCGTGTAGATTGGCTTAGCATTTATCGATTCTCCCTAAGGTTCCCAATTATTCCGTGCTTCATTCCAGCCGGCGACTTACCTTGCAATGATCCTGACCAAGGTGATCAGCGTGGTGACGAATATTACCGCGCCGATCACGCCCGCGACGATTATCTGCACCGGCGTAATGCCGGCAAAATCGTCCTGATTGTCGGCGCGCCTGCGCACCCCAAAAAACGACCAGAACACCGTTTTAAACACCCGCAGCGGCGACGACTTTCGCTCCACCCGCTTTTCAGTCAGATCAGCCCGCTTTGCCATTTTTCGGTGTGGCCGCGGTCGGCGCCGCACCCTCGACATTGAAGAAGGTGTACGAGAGCGTAACCGTCGTCACATCCTTTGGCAGTCCGGGTTCGATCACGAACACCACCGGCATCTGCCGCACTTCTCCCGGTGCAAAACTCTGCTTTGAAAAACAGAAACAATCCAGTTTGCGGAAATACTGCCCCGCAATCTGCGGCCCATAGCTCGGGATCGCCTGCCCGGTGATCGGCCGATCCGAATCATTGCGCACTTCGTACATGACCTGCACCAACTGCCCCGGGTGCACATTCAGGCTCACCTGCATCGGCCTGAACTTCCAGGGCAAATCGCTGCGCACATTGGCATCGAACTCCAGCATCACCAGACGGCCGGTGTCCACCTGCGTGCTCGCCAGCGGTGCATTCGCTTTTTCGACTTCATTGATGCCGGTGACTTCGCAGATCTTCTTGTACAGCGGCACCAGCGCATAACCGAAGCCGAACATCCCGATGGTCACAATCAGCAACTTGACCAGGATGACGCGATTCGCGTCCTTCCTGCTCATGACCAACGATTCCAAATAAACCCCACAAAAAAAGCCAGCGCAACTGCGAACAGAATCAGCCCCGTCCTGACATTCTTCGCCTTCAGCCGCTTCGCCTGCTGTTCATTCATGACTCAAAATCAGGCCGGCCTGCCGTCGATGATCATTTCACCGTCGGCGGCGTCTCGAAGCTGTGATATGGAACGGGAGTGGGCAGATGGGTCCACTCCAGCGAATCCGCCCCTTCCCACGGTTTCTGCGGCGCCTTTTCTCCGCTGCGTATGCAATTCACCACGATGTACAGGAAGAGCAATTGGCTCAGACCAAAACCGAATGCGCCGATTGACGAGATCATGTTGAAATCGGTGAACTGCGGCGCGTAATCCGGGATGCGGCGCGGCATGCCGGCAAGGCCGAGAAAATGCTGCACGAAGAAGATCATGTTGAAGAAAATGAAGGAAAGCCAGAAATGCAACTTGCCCAGCTTTTCGTTGTACATGTGACCGGTCCACTTTGGCAGCCAGAAGTAAATGCCGGCAAAGGCCGAGAACAGTGCGCCCGCCACCATCACGTAGTGAAAATGGGCGACCACGTAATAAGTATCGTGCAGCTGGATATCCACCGGGACAATCGCCAGCACCAGGCCGCTGAAGCCACCGAGCGTGAACAGGATCAGGAAGCCGATCGAGAACAGCATCGGCGTTTCGAAACTCAGCGAGCCTTTCCACATCGTCGCCACCCAGTTGAACACCTTCACCCCGGTGGGCACAGCGATCAGCATGGTCGCGTACATGTAGTAGAGCTGACCGGTCACCGGCAGACCAGTGGTGTACATATGGTGCGCCCAGACCAGGAAGGACAGGATCGCGATCGATGCCACCGCGTACACCATTGAGGTGTAGCCGAACAGCGGTTTACGCGAAAACGCCGGGATCACCTGCGATACCACCCCAAAGGCGGGAATCGCGATGATGTAAACCTCGGGGTGACCGAAGAACCAGAAGATGTGCTGGAACAGAACCGGATCGCCGCCACCGGCGGCGTTGAAGAAATGAGTGCCGAAATGCCGATCTGTCAGGGTCATAGTCACGGCGCCGGCTAGAACGGGCATCGTCGCGATCAGCAGGTAGGCCGTGATCAGCCAGGTCCAGACGAACAGCGGCATCTTCATCAACGTCATCCCCGGCGCCCGCAAATTGAGGACGGTGGTGACAATATTGATCGAGCCCATGATTGAGGACATGCCGAGGATGTGGACCGCAAAGATCGTCATGTCCATTCCCATCCCTTGCTGGACGCTGAGCGGAGGGTACATCGTCCAGCCCGCGCCATTGCCACCACCCGGGACGAATATCGACCCGATCAGGAGTAGCGCGCCCGGCGGGAGCAACCAGAAGCTCCAGTTGTTCATGCGTGGGAATGCCATGTCGGGTGCGCCGATCTGCATCGGGATCAGCCAGTTCGCGAAGCCGACGAAAGCCGGCATGATCGCGCCGAATATCATGATCAGCCCGTGCAGCGAGGTCATCTGGTTGAATAGCTCCGGATTCACCACTTGCATGCCCGGCATGAACAATTCGGCCCGAATGATCATTGCCATAACGCCGCCGGTCAGGAACATGATGAAGCTGAACCACAGGTACATCGTACCGATGTCCTTGTGATTGGTGCTCTTGATCCAGCGCATGATGCCGCTGGGATGATGATCATGCCCGTGTGCGTGGTCGTGATCGTGGTCGATGACTGCGCTCATGGCTGTTTCTCCTCGATATCCTGCGAATCTCTTTGCGTTAAAACGGGTCGATAGACGGCTATCTGGCCGCTTTCATCATGTAATCCACCGCGGCCACCACGTCGCCGTCAGGCAGGGTGGTCATGCCGCCCTTTGGCGGCATTGCGTTCTTGCCTTTCAACGCGCTGTTGTGCAGCGCATCCGCGCCGGTCGCCATACGCGGCGCCCATGCTGTCTTGTCGCCGAATTTCGGCGCGCCGACCACGCCGGTGCCGTGGCACACCGAACAGACCTTCTCGTATGTGCCCTTACCGTCACCGCCACCTGCAGCGGCGACAGTGGCCGTCCCGGCAGCCGGGGCTGCTGCTGTCTTGTGCTTCGCTGCCCAGTCGGCGAAGTCCTTTACGCTCATCGCTTCCACGACGATAGGCATGAAACCATGCTCTTTACCGCAGAGTTCGGCACACTGGCCGCGATAGGTGCCGGGCGTGTCCACCTTGAACCAGGTATCGCGGATAAATCCCGGGACGGCATCCTGCTTTACGCCGAACGCTGGCACATACCACGCGTGCAGGACGTCCCCTGCGGTGATCAGCAGGCGCACTTTCTTGCCTACCGGCACCACGAGCGGGTTGTCCACTTCCAGCAAATAGTGTTCGCCTTTCGGCGCGTTGCCGTAGATCTGGTCGTGCGGCGTAGCCAGAACGCTGAATATCTGAACACCATCCGCGACACCGGACAAGTCGCCCTCGCCCTTCAGATACTCGTATCCCCATTTCCACTGATAACCCGTGATCTTGATGGTCATTTCGGGCGAGGATGCGTCGCGCATCGCCAGCACGCTCTTTGTTGCGGGCCACGCCATGCCGACCAGGATGAAGAACGGGATGACCGTCCAGAGGATTTCGACGGTGGTATTTTCGTGAAAGTGCGCGGCTTTGTGGCCTACCGACTTGCGGTGGTAGATCACTGAATAGAACATCGCCCCGAACACGCCGACGAAGATGATCAGACAGATGATCAGGACAATGGTGTGGAGGTCGTACATCTCGCGGGCGACCGAAGTGTGCGGCTCCTGCAAATTCCACTTGGCCTTGTCCTGCGCCCAGACTAGGCCCGGGACCAGCATCGTCAACGCACCTGCGCTAATTTTCTGAAACAACGTCTTGATCATGCTTCCCCCAAACGAGTGCCTTGTATTAACGGATTTTCAGGTGTTCCTTCAGCCGGCGCGCCACTGCGGCATGCTGCTCACCGGTCAGCTGATTGCCGAACGCCACTTCTTTGCCGTGGGACCGAAGCAACAGCCGGCCTCGCTCGCCTCCCCGGGCTTCGATGAATGTAACCTGCACCCAATGCCGGTTGAATTCATATCTGTCGGTCTTTCCCTTGCGCTGGCTCTCGATAACGATAGTGTCGTCGTGAAACGCGATGCATTCATAATCACCGGCTCGCTGTTCCACATATCGAAATGCAAGATACACCACCAGGATGTCCAGGCCCGCGAATGGGAAAATCAGCCAAGCGCCATTGAGTGCAAACCCGAGGGAAATCGCGAGGATTACCACTGCAAGGGAGCCGAGAACGAGAAACCTGCCGCCCGAAGAAAGGGAATTGTTGCGTCGTGCAACGAGCGTGAAATCCGCTGCGTACTCCATCGCTTTCCCGTTCATTTGCAGTTCATGCCGAATCCCGTTTTTGCATGCCCCTGCGAAGGCCCGCAGGACACAAAACCCGTCGCTTTTTAGCGCGGCGAATTGTCGCACAAGCCCCCATGCCATGGCAAGAATGCGGGGGGCCGGCCAATCGCGCCCGCGCATCACAAACCCGGCGAAGGCTATCTCACGGCGAGCAACCCGGGATTCATCGCGGCACGAGCCCGCGCGTCGTCCGGCGCGAAAGGCATGATGCCTATCAGCGGGGCGGGCAGTTTTCGCCGCAGAGTTTCCAGATTATCCTCGAAGAAGGGCATGGCCGAATCGATGCGGTTTGCCACCCAGCCGGCAAACGGCAACCCATGGCTGCGGATGACCTCCGCCGTCAGCAGCGCATGATTCAAGCATCCGAGGCGCATGCCGACGACCAACACCACGGAAAGATCGAGGAGCCTCACCAGGTCGCTCCAATCCTCCCGGGGGCTCAACGGCACGAGCAAACCACCCGCACCTTCCACGACCACACGGTCAGCCAGGCTGGCCAGCGAGAGATAGCAGTCGCGAATACGCGTCAGGGAAATTGAACTGCCCGCTTGTTGCGCTGCGAGGTGCGGCGCGATGGCGGGCTCAAAGCAATAGGGATTGACGAGGTCGATCGGCGCGCGGACATTTGACGCCGCGATGAGTGCGGCAATGTCTTCATTTGCACGATTGTGCGCATCGACGTAACAACCGGTCGCCACCGGTTTCATGCCAATGGCACGCAGGCCGGAAAGGGTGAATGCGCGCAACAAGGCGGACGCGATCAGCGTCTTGCCTGCGCCGGTATCGGTGCCGGTGACGAAAAGGCCAGGACTGGTGACTGGTGACTGGTGACTGGTCAAGGCAATACCGTTAACCCGATTTGATGTCGATGACCGGGCGACCGCCGGGGCCCACCCGCGGCAACGGCTTCCACGCGTGGCCGTAAATGACCTCGAAGGTCGCGGGCAGGCGCGCATCCTGCCGGAAAGATTCGTAGCGCGACTCGATTTCCTTCAGCACGCGTTTACCGGTCAACCCACGTTCGCGGCCCGCAGCGACATTGTGCGCACCGATAGCCTTGAGTTCGCGCATCAAGGTCCGTACGTCGGCGTACGTCAGGGTCAGATACTCCATATCCATTACCGGGTCTGCGAAACCGGCACCGATCATCATGTCGCCGATATCATGCATGTCGATGAAGCGGTTGACGTGGATCTTGCCGTCACCTTCGGAGGCTTTGCGCAGCTCCTTCAGCGTATCCGGACCGAACGTCGTGAACATCAGCAGGCCGCCGGGGCGCAATACGCGCTGGCATTCGGCAAATACCGTCGTCACATCGCCCGCCCACTGGAAGGCGAGGTTGGACCAGAACATGTCTACGCATCCGGAGCGGATCGGCAGCCGTTCATTGTCGCCGCAGACGAATACGTCCCTGCTCAGTCCGATCCATTTTTTCCACTTGGGAATCCGCGTCCGCGCCGCATGCAACATGGCCGGGGCGATGTCCAGTCCGATCAGCGTCGCCTGCGGATAGCGCTTGCGCAATGCCTGTGCCGCGAAACCGGTGCCGCAACCAGCATCGAGAATGGCGCCTGGATCGAGCTTCACAAGATCCAGACGTTCGAGTGCTCGCGCGCAGACCTCCCGTTGCAATACGGCAGCACGCTCGTAAGTCGATGCAGCCTTGTCGAACGAGCGGCGCAACTGGTGTTTGTCCGGCGCAAACGCGTGGTTCATGAAAAAGAGGCCTCGGCACGCTGCAGAGTTTCAATCAACAGATCCACGTCAGCGTCGGTATGCGCGGCAGACAAGGAAATGCGCAGTCGCGCACTGCCCTTCGGCACCGTAGGCGGACGGATGGCAGGAACCAGGATTCCTTGCGTTGCCAACATGCCGCTCAACGCCATGGTTTCGGAATTTTCACCGACGATCAAAGGCTGAATAGCGGTCTGCGAAGGAAGCAACCGCCACCTGCGCAAATCGAGCTTGCTTGATATCCGCGCCGACAAATCGACAAGGCGCCGCCGCCGCCAACCTTCAGCCTGCATTATTTCGACGCTCTTCAGCAGCGCCGCCGCCAGGGGCGGCGGACTCGCCGTAGTGTAGATATAAGAGTGCGCGCGCTGAATCAGCATTTCGATGAGTTGCTCGCCGCCGGCGACAAACGCGCCCGACACCCCCGCTGCCTTGCCCAGCGTGCCCACATAGGCGATGTTTTCAGAATCGAGGCCACGACGAGTCAGCGCTCCGCCGCCGCTTTCACCCAGTATGCCAAAGCCATGGGCATCATCCACGACCAGCCAGGCTGCGTAGCGTTCGCACAGGCGCGCGATATCCGATAGCGGCGCAATATCGCCGTCCATGCTGAAGACCGCGTCGGTAATGACGATCTTGTCTGCTGCACCGGAGCGCGCCAGAAGGGCTTCGAGGGTAACCAGGTCGCAATGCGGATAACGCCTGCACCTTGCCCGGGACAATATCATCGCGTCGTTGAGGGAAGCATGATTCAGGCGATCCGCGAATAGGTCGCTGGATCGTCGGGCAAGAACGGTCACGACGGCAAGGTTGGCCAGATAACCGGAAGAAAACAGCAGCGCTCTCGGTAGCCCGACGAATTTCGCGAGCGCCCGTTCCAGATCCTCGTGGAGGCGGTGATGGCCGCTCACCAGATGCGACGCGCCGGCGCCGAGACCGAAACGACGTATCGCTTCGGCCGCCGCGTCGGCGATGCGCGGATCCGCCGCCAGGCCAAGATAGTCGTTACTGCAAAAGGACAAATAGTCCCGGCCGTCGACCCGGACGTGCGCGCCTTGCGCGGATTCGAGCAGGCGGCGGCGACGGTACAGACCCTGCCGTTCGATCTCGGCAAGTTCGGCAGCGAGG
>JANXPQ010000494.1 GCA_025357235.1 Betaproteobacteria bacterium | reverse complement strand
GACCGGTTGTCGCCGACCATCAACGGCAGGTCGAGCTGCCGGCAACGCTCCTCGGTCAGCGTCAGACAAATCAGGCCGCGTCCGTGCTTGGCCATGAAATTGACCGCATCGGGGGTCACGAACTCCGCGGCCATCAGCAGATCGCCTTCGTTTTCCCGGTCTTCCTCGTCGACCAGCACGACCATTTTGCCGGCCTTGATGTCGGCGAGGATCTCCTGCGTGCTACTGATCGCCGCGCTCATCGGTCCGCTCCTTCACCGAGCATGCGCTCCACATACCGCGCGACCAGGTCTACTTCCAGATTCACTTTGCTGTCCTTCTTCAGTTCGCCCAGGTTCGTCACCTTCAGGGTACGCGGGATCAGATTGACAGCAAAGCTGTCGCCGTCGACCGAGTTGACCGTGAGGCTGACACCACTTACGGTCGCCGACCCCTTGCGTGCAAAATAACGTGCCAGTCCCGGCGGGAAAGTAATCGTCAATTCGCGGTTTCCCTCCACCTCGGTCACCGAGCGTACCGTGCCGACGCCGTCGACATGGCCGCTGACCAGATGTCCGCCGAGACGGTCGGCCAGCCGCAGGGATTTCTCCAGATTGATCGCCGCGCCCGGGGTGAATCCGGCGGTGACTCGCAGGGTCTCATGGGAAACATCGACCGAGAAATCGTCCCGTGTCAGGCGCGTCACCGTCAGGCACACGCCGTTGCAGGCGATGCTGTCGCCGATTGCGACGTCGCCAAGTTCGAGGCCGCCCGCATCGATCGTCACCGCCGCTGTCTGGCCGGCGGCTTTCAGTTCGGCGATCCTTCCGATCGCCTGAATGATGCCGGTGAACATCAGGCCGTGCCCAGCCGCGCCAGCACGCGCAGGTCGGGACCGAACAGGCGCGTGTCGCGGATGTCGAGTTCGAGGCGTTGATTCATTTGCGTCAAATCTCCCAGGTCGAGCATTCCGCGCCCCGCGTCGCCGAGCAGGTGCGGCGCCAGGTACAACAGCAGTTCGTCGACGACGCCGGCACGCAACAACGCCGAATCCAGGTTGATGCCCGCCTCGACGAGCACTTCGTTGATACCGATACCGCCCAGATGCTGCGTCAGCCGCAGCAGATCAACCTTACCGTCGGCATTCGGCAGCACGACGACGTCGGCACCCTTCGCCTTCAATGCGCGCGCCTTGACGTCATCCTGCGTTGCCGTCGCGACCAGCACTGCGCCGCCGTCGAGCAGCTTTGCCTCCGGCGTGATGCGCAACCGGCTGTCCACCACGATGCGCAGGGGCTGCCGGCTGGTCTCGACGTCACGCACCGTCAGGCGCGGATCGTCGTCCTTCAGCGTGCCGATGCCCGTCATCACGGCGCAGGAACGCGCGCGCCAGTGATGGCCGTCGCGGCGCGCATCCGGCCCGCCTATCCACTGCGACACCCCGTTGGCCAGCGCCGTCTTGCCGTCGAGGCTTGCCGCGATCTTGATCCGCATCCACGGCCGTCCGCGTGTCATGCGGGAGATGAAACCGATATTGAGTTCCCGGGCCTGCTCTTCCATCAATCCCGCTTCCGCGCGGATGCCGGTATCGCGCAGCTTCTGCAATCCCCGGCCCGCAACCTGCGGATTCGGGTCCTGCATCGCCGCAACCACACGCCCTACTTTCGCGGCGATCAATGCATCCGTGCATGGCGGCGTGCGGCCATGATGCGCGCAGGGCTCGAGAGATACATAAGCAGTCGCACCCGCCGCCGAGGCCCCGGCCGCTTTTAGCGCCGCGACCTCGGCGTGCGCTTCGCCGGCGCATTCGTGCCAGCCTTCGCCGACTACGCGGCCGTCCTTCACCAGCACGCAGCCGACGCGCGGATTCGGCGTGGTCGTGTACAGGCCGCGCTCGGCCAGCCGCAGCGCACGCGCCATGAACTCGAAATCCTCGGCACTGAAGGGCATGCGCCTACTTCGGTCTGCGGCGCGTCGCCGGCTTCTGCACTTCCTTGACCGCATCGCGAAAATCCTCGACGTCCTGGAAGTCGCGGTACACCGAGGCGAAACGAATGTAGGCGACCTTATCCAGCTTGTAGAGTTCGCGCATGACCATCTCGCCCAGGCGGCGCGAATCGACTTCGCGTTCGCCGAGCGACAACAATTTCTGCTTCACCCGCTCCATCGCGTCATCCACCAGGTCTGCGGACACCGGCCGCTTGTGCAACGCGCGGTTGAAGCCCACGCGCAGCTTGTCTTCGTCGAACAGTTCCCGGAATCCGTTCGACTTCACGATCTGCGGCAGGCGCAATTCCGCATGCTCGTAGGTCGTGAAGCGCTTGTCGCACGACAGGCAACGCCGGCGCCGGCGAATGCTGTCCCCTTCCTCGTTGACCCGGGAATCGACGACCTGCGTGTCGGCATGCTTGCAGAAGGGGCACTTCATGAGGGCGGTGACTAGTGATTGGTGAGTTGGTGGCTAGAAAATCGGGAAACCGTTGCCTGCTCTTACTTTCCTCTTTCCTCTTTTA
>JANXPQ010000467.1 GCA_025357235.1 Betaproteobacteria bacterium | reverse complement strand
CTGATGGTCCACAACGTGTCGGAATCGCGCAGAACGTAGAGTGCGAAGCAGGCAGCGAGCATGGGCCATGCGGCGAAGTAGAGCAGATTGTGGGCCTCGAACGGGGTAACGTATTTGGCGAACGCGGCCAACGATCGAGATCGCGTGCAGAATCAGCACCGCGCCGTAAGTGTAACAATTCGCCAGCCCGAGCAGGAATCCCAGGATCAATAGTATCTCGACGGCACCGATCAGGCACATGGCCTCCCGGCCGAGACCGGTGAGAAAGTAGTAGCGTTCGAAAATCGATGCTACGTGCTCGGGACGCAGCAGCTTGTCGACTGTCCAGATGAAGAACACGACGAATACGCCGAGTCGCAGGGAGAATAATGCGAGCGGCAACCGATCTTCTGGTTTCATTTGGCTCTTCAGTGAATAGAATGACGAACTTGATGCATCGCGTGGCGCGACGCGCTGTAGCACGAGACGCAGAACGGGATCAGGTAATTCAGGAAAAGGCTTCCCCAGAATATTTCGCTCTCGGCGAGGATTCTTTCCCCCTGATTAATCGCGTTCAAGATCGTGCCGACAACCAGGGCGATCTTGATGGAGTTCGAGAGAATCGGTTGGGAGAAGCCATGCGTAAGGATGGTCTTGGTATGTTGATACATAGTAGCCTCGGTCGAAGTCGCCGTTCGCGCAAAAGCGAGATGCCTTTGCGACGATCTCAGACTATCGCAGGCGATGGTACCGGATTCAAGGCTTGCTCATGACCGTCACTACACTTCAGGGAGACGTCTGCGGGCGTGACGCAGCCGGCAGACCGCGCAGAGCGTAGTTTCGGGCGCGCCAACGTAGCGCAAGGTCCCGCGGAGTCGTGGTTCGTTCCGTAGTCCGCTTCCAGGCGCACTCGCAACTGGTCCAGGCCGCGCCGAATCCAGGTCTTCACCGTTCCGAGCGGGCGCATGAGCTTCGCTGCAATTTCTCTGTGCGACAGCCCATAGAAGAACGCGAGCGAAATCGAGCGTTGCTGCTCGTCGGGGAGGCTGCGCAGGCACTCGGCGAGCCGGCGGGCGTCAGCGGTGCGGAGCACCAGCTCCTCCGGGCCAAGATGTTCGTCGGGAATCGAGGCGAGTAGTTCGTCGTGCGAATCGTTCGCTTCGGCTTCGCGCGGCCGACGCAACCAGTCCAACGCGCGGTTGCGCACGATCGTCGTCATCCAGGTCATCGGCGCGCTCATCGCCTTGTCGTAGCTGCCCGCGTGATGCCAGATGTTGACGAAGCTCTCCTGCAGCACTTCCTCCGCCCAATCTCTTCGCCGGGTGACACGCATCGCGACGGCGAACAGTTTCGCCGAGGAGACGCGATAGAGCTCGGCGAAGGCCTTCGCATCCTTTAGGGCGCATCGCCCCAGTAGTTCGAGAAGTCGATCGGTGGCCATACGCCGGGTCGGCCTGGGCTGCAGGTGCAGCTGTACCACCGGTGGATTTTGGTGAGCCCGGTTGCCGCTGCGGATCCGATCGTCGTTTCGCGACGAGACAATCCTGACGTGCGCGCGGGCTGTCATGCGGCTTTGGCCGGCGCCGTCCACGCACGCGACGCGAAACGCGCATCGAGCTGCGTGTGAAAGAGGTGGTTGGAATAATTGCTCAGCGTCTTTACCGAGATCGCCAGAACGATATAGAGGATCTGGCGCTCGGTGAAGCCGGCCTGCAGAAACGCGGCGACATCGGCCTTGCTCGGGAGCCCGCGCTTAGCGACCATCACGCGCGTGAACTCTGCAAGCGCCGCGAGCTTAGCCTCGGGTACCTTCGTGCCAGCGCGGATCGCATCGGTGACCGGCGTGGGAACCTTGGACATCTTATCGGCAATGAAGCTGTGTGCACCCATGCAGTAGCTGCAGCCGTTCTCGTAGCTGATCGCCAGGAACACGACTTCCTGTTCCGCAGCCGTCAATCCGGATTCTTCCCGAAACTGCTTGTAACCTAGTAGATAGGTATCCAGAACTGCGGGGGCGTTGACCATATTGGCATACATGTTGGGGATGAACCCCACCTGTTTGAGCGCCTTGTCCAGTACTTC
>JANXPQ010000429.1 GCA_025357235.1 Betaproteobacteria bacterium | reverse complement strand
TGCAGATCGAATCGAGCTTCCTGAAGACTTCGGCTTTCACCGGCTCGGATTCGAACACCGCTTCGATCACCAGGTCGCGGTCCGCGTAGGACTCAAGGTCGGTGGTGGTGTGCAATCGCCCAAGTGTCCACTGCACTTCGTCGGCCTTGTAGAAGCCGCGGGCGACACCTTTCTCCAGGATCTTCGCCAGATTGTACGTGGCGCGCTTCAATCCTTCCTCGGTCGTGTCGTTCAGCAAAACGTCTTTGCCCGCCAGCGCGAACACCAGCGCGATTTCCGAACCCATCAACCCCGCACCCACCACACCGACTTTCTGAATCATTTGTTCTGCCTTCTGTTTGCCGATTACCGGTCGCCAATTACTAATCACCGATCACCAATCACCAATCACCAGTTATGGTCGAAGACCGGTATCCCCTTGCGGAGCACCGACTTTTAGATCTTGACCCACGACTTGCGCGGCGGCTTCATCTGAACCTCCGCTTCGCCTTCCTTCATGGTCGCGAAGCGCGTGCGCTGGCTCGCAGCATTGCCGAACAGCACATCGATGGCAGTGAGCCGCTTGAAATAGTGGCTGACGTTCAGTTCGTCGGTCATGCCCATGCCGCCGTGCAGTTGGATCGCCTGCTGGCCGACGAAGCGGCCCGCGCGGCCAGTCATTTCCTTGGCCGCGGCGATGGTACGACGGCGCTCGGATACATCGGCTGAATCCACTTTGGAAGCGGCCAGCAGGGCCATCGAGCGCGCCTGCTCGATCTGCACCAGCATGTCGACCGCGCGATGTTGCAAGGCCTGGAAGCGGCCGATCGGCTGGCCGAATTGTTGCCGCGTCTTCAGATACTCGACCGTCGCCGCGTGCAAAGCGTCCATGATGCCCACCGCCTCTGCGCTCAGCGCGGCCATGGCGCGATCGAGCACTGCGTCGATCAGCGGCATGGCCTGGTCGAGCGTGCCGATCACCGACTCCGGACCGACCCTGACACCCGAGAGTTGCAGATCGAGCGCACGCGTTCCGTCGAACAGCGGATATTCCTGGCCGCCGAGATTTTCCTCAACTGCCTCGACGATGAACAGGGTGACGCCGCGCACATCGCTGGCATTGCCCGCAGTGCGCGCCGACACGATGAACTTGTCCGCTACGGAACCGTGCAGCACCAGCGTCTTCTCGCCCTCGAGCACGAAGTTGTTGCCATCGCGGGTCGCCCGCGTTTCGACATGCCCGAGATCGAAACGCGCGTTCGGCTCGGCATGCGCGAAGGCCAGGATCATCGAACCATCGATGATCTTCGGCAGCAGGTTTTTTTTCTGCCAGTCGGCAGCACCCAGCGCAACACAGCCGCCCGCCAGGATTACCGTCGCGAGATAGGGTTCGAGCGTCAGGCTGCGCCCGAGCGCTTCCATGACCAGCATCGTTTCCACGCCGCCGCCGCCGAATCCGCCATCATCCGGCGCGAACGGCACGCCCAGCACGCCGAGCTCGGCGAGGCCTTGCCAAAGCTGCGCGCTCATCGGCTGGCGGTCGGCAAGCATCTTGCGCCGCTGTTCGAAGCTGAAATTCTTCTCCAGGAAGCGGTCCACGCTGTCCTTGAGCATCGTCTGTTCTTCAGTAAGCGAAAAGTCCATGAGATCAAATCCTCAAAAGGTCCTCACCGCAAAGACGCGAAGGAACGCAAAGGAAAACGAATCCAAATGACGTACGAGAGAAAATGAAGTCCTCGGAAGGAGTGTCACGCTGGCTTCCCGTTGGCTGCCTGTCTATCTTGCATTTCTTTGCGTCCCTTTGCGTCTTTGCGGTGCGCGTCGGTTTAGAGTCCGAGTACCATCTGCGCGATGATGTTGCGCTGGATCTCGTTGGAACCGCCGTAGATGGTGGTCTTGCGGTAATTGAAATAGCGCGCCGCCAGGGGCGCGGCATAGTCGGGGCCGACGTGCGCGCCGATCCAGTGATCGCCCCAGGCCATCGGCAGGTGCGGCAGCGCATAGGGGCCGACTGCATCCATCATCAGCTCCGTCAGCTCCTGCTGGATTTCCGTGCCCTTGATCTTGAGTATCGAGGCTTCCGGGCCCGGGGCCTTGCCGTCGCGATCGGCGCTTGCTACGCGCAAACAGGTGATCTCGAGCGCCATCAGATCGATTTCGACTTTGGCGACGCGATCGCGGAACAGGGGATCTTCCATCAGCGGTTTGCCGCCCTCCTGTTCCTGGGTGGCGATATGCTTCAGGTATTGCAGCTCGCGTTTCGACGCGCCGACGCCGGCGATACCGGTGCGCTCGTGCGAGAGCAGGAATTTGGCGCAGGTCCAGCCGCGGTTTTCCTCGCCGACCAGGTTCTGCACCGGCACTTCGACGTTCTCGAACCAGATTTCGTTGACCTCGTGCTCGCCGTCGAGCGTGATGATCGGGCGCACGGTGATGCCTGGGGAATGCATGTCGATCAGCAGGAAGGAGATGCCGTCCTGCTTCTTTCCCTCGCTGGACGTGCGCACCAGGCAGAAGCACATGTCGGCCCACTGTCCGTGGGTGTTCCAGGTTTTCTGGCCGTTGACGATGTATTTGTCGCCTTTGCGCTCTGCGCGGGTCTTCAACGATGCGAGGTCCGAACCCGAGCCCGGCTCGGAATAACCCTGGCACCACCAATCCTCGCTGGAAAGAATGCGTGGCAGGTAACGTTTCTTCTGCGAGTCGGTGCCGAAAGCGATGATGACCGGACCGACCATGTGCAGCCCGAAGGGCGTGAGCCGCGGCGCGCCGGCCGCGGCGCTCTCGTCCTCGAAAATGAAGCGCTGGATCGAAGTCCAGCCGGTGCCGCCGTATTCCACCGGCCAGCCGGCGGCCAGCCAGCCCTTCTCGAACAGGATCTTCTGCCAGCGCACGTAATCGTCCTTGCCGAGCCGCTTGTGCTCGAGGACTTTTCTGGACAGGTCGCCGGGCAGATGGCTGCGGATGAACTCGCGCACTTCGCTGCGAAACGCACTCTCTTCCTTCGTGTAGTTCAGGTCCATCGGGGAGTTCCTGGTGGGATCGATGCGGCCGGACGCTTTCGGGCCATGACTCAAGGCGAATCCGGACGGACCATGCAGGATAAGCGATGCCTGAATCCCAGGCAAATCCCGGCTGGATGCCGGACGCCGCGCGGCACTATAATAGCCACTCGAGTCAATGCTTTTGCACAGCCTCGCCCGAGGCTGAGCGACGAGGAGGCCACCATGAACATGCCGGATGAAAAAGCCCTGCGCCATTTGAATGCTTCACTGAATCTCGATTCGCTGTGGATTCCCTTCACCGCCAATCGCCAGTTCAAGGCCGCGCCGCGCCTGCTGGTGTCGGCCAAGGACATGTATTACCAGACCCAGGACGGACGCAAGGTGCTCGACGGCATCGCCGGCCTGTGGGCGGTCAATGCCGGCCACTGCCGTGCCCCGATCGTCGAGGCGATCCAGAAGCAGGCCGCCACCATGGATTACGCGACCGGTTTCCAGATGCATCATCCCGCGGCATTCCAGGCGGCGGAAAAACTGGCTTCGATCACGCCGCAGGGCATGAACCGGGTGTTCTTCACCAACTCCGGTTCCGAAGCGGTCGACACCGCGCTGAAAATCGCGCTGGCCTATCATCGCCTGCGTGGCGAAGGCACGCGGCGCATGCTGATCGGACGCGAGCGCGGTTACCACGGCGTGGGCTTCGGCGGCATCTCGGTCGGGGGCATGGTCGGCAATCGCAAGACCTTCGGCAACATGCTCGGGTCGGTGGACCACATGCGCCACACGCACGATCCGGTGCGCAATTCCTTCTCGCGCGGGCAACCCGAACACGGCGCCGAGCTGGCCGACGACCTCGAACGGCTGGTGCAACTGCACGACGCGTCCAATATCGCTGCGGTGATCGTCGAACCGATCGCGGGCTCGACCGGCGTACTGCTCCCGCCGAAAGGTTATCTGCAGAGGCTGCGCAGCATTTGCGACAAGTACGGCATCCTGCTGATATTCGACGAAGTCATCACCGGCTTCGGCCGCACCGGCAAGGCGTTCGCGGCGCAGACTTTCGGCGTGACGCCGGATATGATGACCTGCGCCAAGGCGTTGACCAACGCGGCCGTGCCCATGGGCGGCGTGGTCGTGAAGCAGGGCATCTACGATACCTTCATGGAAAAAGGCGGGCCGGATTCAGCCATCGAGTTCTACCACGGCTACACCTATTCCGGGCATCCGCTGGCTGCCGCCGCTGCGTGCGCTTCCCTTGACCTGTTCAAGGAAGAAAAACTGTTCGAGCGCGTAGCCGAACTCGCCCCGTACTGGGAAGAGCAAGCGCATTCGCTCAAAGGCCTGCCGCACGTGATCGACATCCGCACGATCGGCCTGATCGTCGGCATCGAGCTGCAGCCCATGGCCGACAAACCCGGCACGCGCGCCTTCGAAGCTTTCCTGCGCGCCTACAACAAGAACGTCCTGATCCGCACCACCGGCGACACGATCGCGATGTCGCCGCCGTTCATCATCGAAAAGGCGCAGATCGACCAGCTCTTCGATACCGTGCGCGACGTGCTGAAAACCCTTCCTTAATTTCAATCTTCACCGCAGAGGCGCAAAGGCGCAGAGGGATCGCAGAGAAATACAAGTCGGGAAAAAAGAAAATGAGATCCGAATGTGACATTCACTTCATGGTGGCCAGGTGCCATTGCAAATTATCTCGTCTTGCTTTCCTTTGCGTTTCCTCCGCGCCTCTGCGCCTCTGCGGTTAGTGGAATTTTTAGAAAATGAAATTCGTCATCGCCCAGATGCAGCACGAGACCAATACCTTCTCGCCGGTGCCCACACCGTGGGAGGAGTTCGGGCCGACGGG
>JANXPQ010000428.1 GCA_025357235.1 Betaproteobacteria bacterium | reverse complement strand
CTGTACCACCCGCACGCCAAATCCTTCCTGATTTCCGAAGCGGTGCGTGGAGAAGGCGGCATCCTCAAGCTTCCCGACGGCACCCGCTTCATGCCGAGTCATGACCAGCGCGCCGAGCTGGCGCCGCGCGACGTGGTGGCGCGGGCGATCGACTTCGAAATGAAGAAGCGCGGGCTGGATTGCGTTTATCTGGATATCACGCACAAGCCGGTCGCGTTCCTGAAGGAGCATTTTCCGAACATCTATGCCCGCTGCCTCGAACTGGGTATCGATATCTCGCGCCAGCCGATCCCGGTGGTGCCGGCGGCGCACTACACCTGCGGCGGCATCCAGGTGGATCGCGACGGGCTCACCGACCTCGCCGGTTTGTACGCAGTGGGTGAAACCGCGCATACCGGGCTGCACGGCGCCAACCGCCTCGCCAGCAATTCCCTGCTGGAATGCCTGGTTTTCGGCAAGGCCGCGGCCACCCATATTCTCGGGCAATCCAAACCGTCGGCGCCGGCGCTGCCGCAGTGGGACGAAAGCCGGGTCACCGACGCGGACGAGGAGATCGTTATTTCCCACAACTGGCACGAGTTGCGCCGTTTCATGTGGGATTACGTGGGCATCGTCCGCACCAACAAGCGCCTTGAGCGCGCGGGTCACCGCATAAGCTTGCTAACCGAAGAGATCCAGGAGTACTACTCGAATTTCAGGGTGACCGCCGACCTGCTCGATTTGCGCAATCTGGTGACCACAGCCGACTTGATCGTCCGCAGTGCAATGCTCAGGCATGAAAGCCGTGGCCTGCATTTCAGCCGCGACTATCCAGGCTTGTTGCCGGAGGCACGCGACACCGTGCTACAGGGACCCTGAGCCGGGCTTATCCGCCTGGACGCGGTGCCGGAGCCATACCCTGACGCACCTGAGATCCTCGGCTGGCGCGCGGCCCGGCACCAGGATGACCGATCGCCGCCTGCCCTGCCCGCCCGGACGGACATTGACGACGGTCAATTGCGGCGTGACGAACGTCGATCCCTCTATGCTTCCGGCCAGTGTTTCTCCATTTCGCAAGGTCAGTTCGCATTGCCCGTCGCTTTTCAGGAGAAGTCCTGTCACCGCATGGCTGGATAACTGCAACGCATCCTGGTGGACATGAAAAACCAGGCTGCCGGCGATAGCAAGGGATGCCAGCGCGGGCAGCCACCATCCCGGCAGATACCGTGCGGCACAGGCGATCGCCGCGGCATGCGCCAGCAGGAGCACGGTGGCCAGCAGCGGCGACGGCGCTATGCGCAGGCGCAAAGACGGCACGTGCATGCGGGTGGCCGATTTATAATCGGCATCGGCGACAAAGGATTGATGGGGCCATGGGCAATATGATCGACTGGAACAATATCGTCAGCCTCGGCGCGGCGACGATCCCCGACTTCGGGGACCCGAAGCGTGAATTCGATGCCGCCCGTGCGGGCGCCACAGTCACGCCCGTGACCGATTTTGAGCTGTTGCGATTTCATGGCAGCGACGCCGGAACCTTTCTACAGGGTCAACTGACCTGCGATCTCGACCAGGTGGCTTCGGATCAGGCGCAGTTCGGCGGCTATTGCACGCCCAAGGGACGCGTCCTGGCCAATTTCACCCTGCTGTCGACATCGCAAGGTTACCTGATGCACCTGCCGGCTGACGTCGCCGCCTCCGTGGCCGACCGGCTGCGCAAGTTCGTTTTGCGTTCCGACGTGAAAATCGAACGCGAAAGCGGCCTGCATGTGCTGGGCTTGGCCGGCCCCGAAGTACCCGCCTTGCTGAAACGGGACCTGGGCACACCGCCGCAACGGCGGCTGGCTGTGGCGCCGCATGCGCGCGCTTCCATATTGCGATTACCCGGCGGAAGCTTCCTTGTGCTCGCCGCTTCGGCCGAAATGCCTGCGCTTTGGCAGGCCCTAGCAACAAGGGCGGTCCCCGCCGGCGCGCAATGCTGGAACTGGGTACAGATTCAAGCCGGCATGCCGTGGATCACGACAGCAACCCAGGATCAGTTCCTGCCGCAGATGATCGGCCTGGATACGATCGGCGGCGTGAGTTTCGACAAGGGTTGCTACACCGGCCAGGAAATCGTCGCGCGTACCCACTATCTGGGCGAAGTGAGGCGCAAGCTGCACCTCGGCCGCACTCGCGGCAGCGCCCGTGCGGGAGACGCCCTGTTGTCAGGGGACGAGCAGTGCGGAACCGTGCTTAATGTGGCAACGGTCCCGGGGGATGAATCGGTTCTGCTTGCGGTGGTGTCCGCGCACGCTGATGATCGGTCGATGGTGCGGATTGCGAGCGGCGAGGCGGTCGTTTTGTCCGAGCCTGCGGGTGCATCCGTTCAGGGCTGACGCGTTGCCGCTTTCCTACTATATCTACTATCGTGTCGCGCAACCGGCACAAGCGCAGACGCTGGTGCGGAACATCCAGGCGGCATTGAAAGACAAGACCGGCATCGGCGGCCGCCTGCTCAGGAAGCGCGATGATCCCGCGACGTGGATGGAAATCTATGAAGGCGTGAAAGATGCCGATGCCTTCGAGCATCATCTCGCAGCCGTCGTAAAGGCGGCAAATTTCGCCGCTGTTCTTGAAGATGGCAGCGGGCGTCACCTGGAGCGTTTCGAAGAATCATGTGCCTGATCCTGATTGCGCATCGCGCCGATCCGCGTTATCCGCTGGTGGTCGCCGCCAACCGCGATGAGTTTTTCCGGCGCCCCACGGCGTCCGCGGATTACTGGTCCGATGCGGCGCATGTCCTTGGCGGGCGCGACATGGAGAAAGGCGGAACCTGGATGGGCGTGGCCACCGATGGACGCTGGGCGGCCGTCACCAATTACCGCGATGGGACATCTGCCGGACCGGGCACGCGATCGCGCGGCGAGCTGGTCGCCGGCTACCTTCGCGGCTCCGCCAGGGCGCAGGAGCATATGGCTTCGGTTGAAACGGATGCCCGTGAATATCACGGCTTCAATCTCCTGGCGGGCGACGGTACCGGCATTCATTATCTTTCGAACAGAGAGGAAGGAGCCATGATGCTGGCGGCCGGGGTTTACGGATTGAGCAATCATCTCCTCGATTCCCCGTGGCCCAAAGTCGAACGCGGCAAACATGCGTTGCGCGCGGCGCTTGCCGAAGAGGCCAAACCGGACAGATTGATCGAGACGCTTCTGGCGGCGCTCTCGGACCGCAGCGTCGCCGACGAGCGCGCGCTGCCGAGCACCGGAATCGGCAGGGATTGGGAGAAGCTGCTCTCCGCCGCATTCATTCGCGCACCGGGCTATGGCACGCGCGCCTCCACCGTATTACTGATGGATCAGGACGGCGAGGTTCATTTCCGCGAGCGCTCGTTTGGCGAGCGCGGCAAATTGATCGAAGACCAGCGTTATCGTTTTGCCCTCGCCCGGAATCCGATGGTGGCTCCGGGTTAAAGCTCGCGCCACATCCGGCGATGCGCAATGCCCGCGTCCAGGAATTCTTCCCCTTCCGCCTGGAACCCATGACGCAAATAAAACGGCAGCGCCCGAACTTGGGCATTGAGCATCACACGTGACATGCCGAGCCTGCGCGCCGTATCCATCAGGGCCATGAGCAATGCGCTGCCGGCACCCTGGCCCCGCCATTTCCGCAGGACTGCCATGCGCCCGATATGCCCGTCAGGAAGCAGCCGGCCGGTGCCGATCGGGATGCCGTCCGCCATCGCCACGACGTGACGCGACTGCTGGTCCAACTCATCCCATTCCATCTCGGCCGGGACGGATTGTTCGCGGACAAATACTTCTTCGCGAAGCGCCTTGAGGATTGCCCGATCGACCTGCCAGTCGGCCGGGCGGATGGATATCTTCGACGGCAGCATCATTTACATTCCCGTGGAAACTGCCGTTCGTCCCATCAAGTCCTGCAGCGTTAAACGGTTGCGCCGCCGCTGACCTCGATCACCGCGCCGTTGATGTAGCTGGCTTCGTCGGAAGCGAGGAAGGCGTAGGTATTGGCGATCTCCTCGGGCTTTGCCAGGCGTCCGAGCGGCACGCGGTCGATCATCGCCTGCATGACTTTTTCCGGAATGGATTTCAGGATCGTGGTTTCGACGAACCCCGGGCATACCGCATTGGCGCGAATGCCCTTGCGTCCGAGTTCGCGCGCCCAGGTTTTGGCCATACCGATGACGCCGAACTTGCTGGCCGCGTAGTTGGTCTGGCCGAAATTGCCGTAGAGGCCCACCACCGAGGACGCATTCAGGATCACGCCGGACCCCTGTGCGATCATGATGTCGACCACAGCGCGGGCACAGTTGTAAGTGCCCTTGAGATTGATGTCGATGACGCGCTCGAACTGGTCGTCGGTCATCTTGCGCAACATCGCGTCGTCGACGATGCCTGCGTTGTTGACCAGCACGTCGATGCGGCCGTATTTATCGGTCACGCCTTTCACCATGGCGGCAATGCTTGCCTTGTCGGTGACATTGACGGTGAAGCCGATGGCCTGGCCGTGTGAGGCCGTAATTTGCGCGACCACTTCGTCGACCGATTTGCGGTCGAGATCGCAGACCACGACCCTGGCGCCTTCGGCCGCGAACTTGAGCGCCGTGGCCTGCCCGATACCGCGTGCCGAGCCCGTAATGATCGCCACCTTGTCCTTCAGCCTCATCGGTTTATTCTCCTTGTTATGCCCGAACGGGCCGGCGGCACTCTACCCAATTGCGCTGCGATGCACAACCGAGTGAGTCGCGTGGTCTAGGCGACGGATTCCGTGATCTCCACCGGTGTTCCCGGCTCGACAAGATCGAACAACTCGAGGAGGTCGCGATTGTGCATGCGGATGCAGCCGATGGAGCCGGGTTTTCCCATCATTGCCGAGTCTGGACTGCCGTGGATATAAATGTAGCGCCGCATGGTATCGACGTCGCCCAGGCGGTTGAAACCCGGTTCGCATCCCGACAGCCACAACAGCCGTGTGAGCATCCAGTCCCGGCCGGCATGCCGGCTGCCCAGGTCGGCGTCGTAGATCTCCCCCGTAGGCCGGCGTTTGACGAACACGGTGTTTACAGGTGCGCCCGCGCCGATCTTCGCGCGAATGATATGTCGGCCGCGCGGCGTGCAGAAGCTGCCGTATTTTTCGCCGGCGCCGTTCTTCGCCGTGGACACCAGATAGCGCTTGAGCGTTGTGCCGTCCTCGCTCAGTTCCAGCGTCTGGTCGGGGATGCTGATACGGATCGACTTCACTGTGCGGCCCTGCGTTCGCGGAAGAAATTCGTCAGGAGATCGCCGCATTGCTGCGCCAGCGTCCCCCCCTCGACGCGGGTGTGATGGTTCAGCAGCGGTTCGGCAAACAGGTTGACCGCGCTGCCGCAGGCACCGGTTTTCGGATCCTTTGCGCCAAACACGACCCGTTCGATGCGGGCATGCTGGATGGCGCCCGCGCACATCGCGCAGGGTTCGAGGGTCACATACAGCGTACAGCCGTTGAGCCTGTAGTTTTGCAAGACGAGGGCGGCGGCGCGCAAGGCCTGAATCTCGGCGTGCGCCGTTGGATCATGGGAGCGGATCGGCGCGTTGGCGCCCTTGCCGATGATCTTTCCGTCACAGACGACGATTGCACCCACCGGGACTTCCCCGGCCGCTCCGGCTGACATTGCCAAGGTCAGGGCCTGGGACATGAATTCTGCATCTGACATATGTTAATTCAGATACTTAAGAGCCGAATCTCATGTATGGATGCCTACTCCCTTTCGATTGTTCGCATGACCTGCAAGACGCATGTCGACACCTGCCCTCGCCTTGCCGGCGGTATTCTCGCATGCTGGACGTTCCGGGCGCGGAGCTACGTTGTTCCGGCCCGGGAGCGCAGGAGATTGCAGTGGAATTGTCGCAATTGCTCAAGTCGATGGTCGATTACAACGCCTCCGACCTTTTCTTGTCGGTCGGGGCACCCCCCAATGTCAAAATCGAGGGCGCCACGCGGCCGCTGAAGGGACCGCCGCTCGGGCCCGGCGAAGTCAAGGCGCTCGCCTACAGCGCGATGAACGAACAGCAGGCCAGGCAGTTCGAGGAAACGCTCGAGTGCAATCTCTCGATCTCCGCGGAGGGCATCGGGCGGTTTCGGATCAACATCTACAGGCAGCGCAGCGAAGTGACGATGGTGGTGCGCTATATAAAATCCCACATCCCTTCGTTCACCGAGCTCGGGCTGCCACGGCTGCTCGAAGACCTGGTGATGACCAAGCGCGGGCTGGTGCTGATTGTCGGCGCCGCAGGTTCGGGAAAATCCACCACGCTGGCGGCCATGGTGGATTTCCGCAATTCGCGCGAGACCGGACACATCCTCACGATCGAGGATCCGATCGAGTTCATGCACGTGCACAAGAAGTCCATCGTCGACCAGCGCGAGGTCGGCATTGACACGCTCTCGTTCGCCGACGCGCTGAAAAACGCCATGCGCGAGGCGCCCGACGTGATTGTCGTGGGCGAGATCCGCGACCGCGACACCATGCAGCATGCCATCGCCTACGCCGAGACCGGGCACCTGTGCCTGTCGACACTGCATGCGAACAATTCCAACCAGGCGCTTGAGCGGGTCATCAATTTCTTTCCAGAGGACGCGCACCGGCAGCTATTGATGGATCTGTCGCTCAATCTCCGGGCCGTAATTTCGCAGCGACTGGTCGCCGGCCTGAGCCAGAAGCTCGTCCCCGCGATCGAAGTCATGCTGAACACGCCTTATGTCGCGGACCTCATCCAGAGGGGACGACCCGACGAGATCAAGGCGGTCATGGCCAAATCGACGGACCTCGGCATGCGCACATTCGACCAATCGCTATACGACCTCTACACCGAGCACCGCATCTCTTACGAAGAGGCGATGCGCAATGCGGATTCGCATACCGACCTGGCGCTGCGCATCCGCCTGTCGATAGGCAAGCTCGCGGCAGGCGCGCCGGCGATCGGCCTCGCCGACTGGAAAAAACCGGACACTCGTGGCTGAGTCGCGCCCGGACCCCTGGCCTGTTCCGCCGTATTTCGTCGAGCACGCCCCCCCGGTGGGATCGGCCATGCGGAATGCCTGGCCCTGCGTTACGCCGCACCTCCCGTGTCGGGCCGCCTCGAACTATTCCTGCCCGTCTGTTCGTGAAAGCAAGCCGCATTCATGCGGGGAACTTCATCGCCGTATTCATCGCGATTGACCCAACTGCTCGCGCAGTCCGTTCACAGTGTCGGGCTCGCCGCGAACGCGGAAATGCGTTCCTTCACCGTCGGCGCGTTCCTCCAGCACCGCGCAATTCGCGAAGATTTCCCCGCGCAATTGCTGTGCCGACCAGGGCAGGAATAGATCGGCTTCGATGAGGTCCTTCTGGAAAAACGCCTGGATCACCGCATGCAGCTTCGCGACATCATCCTCTCGGCGTGCACTCATCACCACGCAATCCGGATACTGTGCACGCAGTAGCGCCTCGCGCGCCGCTTGTGCCGCTGCGTCGCCGACACAGTCGATCTTGTTGAAGACGCGGATGCGCGGTACGGCCTGCGCGCCGATCTCGCGCAGCACTTCGTCGGTGACCGCAAGTTGTCGCTCAAACCCGGGATCGCTCGCGTCGACGACGTGCAGGAGCAGCGATGCCTCGACTGCTTCCTCGAGCGTCGACTTGAACGACGCAACGAGGTCGTGCGGCAGGTTCTTGATGAAACCGACCGTGTCGCTGACCAGCACGCGCGGCACGCTCTCGGGGTACAGCGCGCGCACCGTGGTATCAAGCGTGGCGAAAAGCTTGTCGGCGACCAGCACCTCGCTCCCGGTGAGTGCGCGCATCAGCGTGGACTTGCCCGCGTTCGTGTAGCCGACCAGCGCCACGCGCGCGAGCCCCTGGCGCTCTTGCCGCCGCGCACGCTGCGTCTTGCGCTCGACGTCCATAGCAGTGATCTCCTGCTGCAGCTCGGCGATGCGGTTACGGATCTTTTGCCGGTCCAGCTCGCTATGCGCCTCGCCGGCGCCGCGGCCGCCGACGCCGCTGCGCTGACGTCCCTTCGGCCCCGCCAGCTTCGCCGCCTCGCGCAGCCGCGGCGCCATGTAGCCGAGGCGCGCGATCTCAACTTGCGCGCGCGCCGCTCGCGAGCGTGCGTGGCGATGGAAGATCTCGAGTATGACCATGGTGCGGTCCATCACCTCGCAGCCGACCTCTATTTCGAGGTTGCGCGCCTGCGAGGGAGAGATCTCGTGGTCGACGAGGATGACATCGGCGCGGCGGGTATTAGGATCGGCGGCGGATTGCGCCGCCTCTTTCGCTCTGGCCGCCCCGCTCTTCGCCGCCCTGCGCACGCTACCGGGGGCCGAGGGAGAATCCGGCCCGTGCGCGAGCTCGGGTTCGTTTTCCACGAAGCGGCGCATCTCCTGCCGCTTGCCGACGCCGAGGTAGGCCGCCGTGTCGAAATTGTCACGCTTCTGCGTGAACGTGCCCACCACCTCGAAACCCAGTGTTTTCGCGAGTTCGCGCAGTTCGGTCAGCGATGCCTCAAGCTCGACGTCGCTCACGCCTGGCAGCTGTACCGCAGCCACGACGGCCCGCGCGGGTTTCTCTTTCACTTCTTTTGCCATTCGGGGATTGCTTCTTTCGATGGACCGTGAACCCTACTCCCACTCTATGGTGGCGGGCGGCTTGCCGGAGATGTCGTAGACCACGCGGTTGATGCCCCGTACTTCGTTGATGATGCGGTTGGAAACTTTGGACAGCAGCGTGTACGGCAGTTCCGCCCAGTGGGCGGTCATGAAGTCCTGGGTCTGCACGGCCCGGAGTGCCACGACAAATTCGTAGGTGCGCCCATCGCCCATGACGCCGACGGATTTGACCGGCAGGAATACGGCGAACGCTTGCGCAGTTTTCTCATACCAGCCGGCGGCACGCAGTTCGTCGATGAAAATCGCGTCGGCCCGCCGCAACAGATCGGCGAATTCACTTTTGACTTCTCCAAGAATGCGCACACCCAGGCCCGGTCCCGGGAATGGATGGCGGAATACCATGTCGTGCGGCAGCCCCAGCGCGAGCCCGAGTTCGCGCACCTCGTCCTTGAACAATTCCCGCAGCGGTTCGAGAAGTTTCAGGTGCAGCGTGTCAGGCAAACCGCCGACATTGTGGTGGGACTTGATGGTGTGCGCCTTCTTGGTTTTCGCGCCGGCCGATTCGATGACGTCGGGGTAGATGGTGCCCTGCGCCAGCCATTTCACCTGCGGCAGCCTGGCGGCTTCCCGCTGGAACACTTCGACGAATTCGCGGCCGATGATCTTGCGCTTTTGCTCGGGATCGCTGATGCCTTTCAGCGCCGACATGAATTCCGCAGAAGCGTCCACATGGATGACTTTCACGCCGAGATTGTTCGCGAAAGTCTGCATGACTTGCGTTGCTTCGTTCAGGCGCAGCAGGCCGGTATCGACGAATACGCAGGTCAGCTGATCACCAATGGCGCGATGGATGAGCGCGGCCACAACCGAGGAGTCGACGCCGCCGGACAAGCCGAGGATGACCTCGTCCTTGCCCGCTTCGGAGCGGATGCGCCCGACCGCCTCTGCGAGATAGTCCGGCATGTTCCAATCGGAGCCCAGGCCGCAGATGCGATGCAGGAATTGGCCGATCAACGCCTTGCCCTGCAGCGTATGCGTGACTTCCGGATGGAATTGCACGCCATAGAATCCGCGCGATTCGTCGGCCATGCCCGCGATCGGCGTTGCCGCATTGCTGGCGATGACCTTGAAGCCGGGCGGCAACGAATTGACCTTGTCGCCGTGGCTCATCCAGACATCGAGCAGGCCGTGCCCTTCGGCGTTGCGGCGGTCTTCGATGCCTTCGAGGAGTTTCGAATGGCCGCGCGCGCGTATCTCCGCATAACCGAACTCGCGGACCAGGCCATTTTCCACCGCGCCGCCAAGCTGCGCCGCCATGGTTTGCATACCGTAGCAGATGCCCAGCACCGGGACGCCCAGTTCGAATACCAGTTGCGGGGCGCGCGGCGTGTCGCTCTGCGTGACCGAGGCCGGTCCGCCTGAAAGGATGATTCCCTTCGGCGCAAAATCGCGCAGGAAATCGTCGCTGACGTCGTAGGGATGCAGCTCGCAGTACACGCCGGCTTCGCGCACGCGCCGCGCGATCAGCTGGCTGTACTGGGCGCCGAAATCGAGGATGAGGACTTTGTCGTGGGTCATGAAACAGGAACGGGAGACAAGAGACGGGGGACGAAACAGACCGCAAGCCGCGGCATCCTGCCAGCTTTTCTGCTAGTCATGCGTCGCGTTTTGCAGTTAATCGACGTGATAGTTGGGAGCTTCCTTGACGATCTGGACGTCATGCACGTGCGATTCGCGCACACCCGCAGTCGTGATCTGCACGAACTCGGCGCGCTCCTTCACGGCTGCGATGGTGGGACAACCGAGGTAGCCCATGGCTGAGCGCAGGCCGCCCATCAGCTGGTGCATGACCTGGACCGCACTGCCCTTGTATGGCACGCGGCCCTCAACGCCTTCGGGCACGAGCTTATCGGCACTGTCTTCATCGTCCTGGAAATAACGGTCGCTGGAGCCCTGCTGCATTGCCCCGAGCGAACCCATGCCGCGGTAGGATTTGTAGGAGCGGCCCTGAAAGAGCTCGATCTCACCGGGCGCTTCCTCGGTGCCGGCGAACAGCCCGCCCAGCATGACCGAATCGGCACCGGCGGAAATGGCCTTGGCGATGTCCCCGGAATAGCGGATGCCGCCGTCTGCGATCATCGGCACGCCGGTTCCCTTGAGTGCCGTGGCGACGTCGTTGATCGCCGTGATTTGCGGGACGCCCACGCCCGCAACGATGCGGGTGGTGCAGATCGAGCCGGGCCCGATGCCGACCTTCACGCCGTCCGCGCCCTGGTCGAGCAGCGATTTTGCCGCAGCCGCGGTCGCAATGTTGCCGCCGATGACCTGCGCCGCGGGATAGGTGCGCTTGATCCAGCGCACGCGGTCGAGCACGCCTTGCGAATGTCCGTGTGCGGTGTCGACGATCAGCACGTCCACCCCGGCGTCGATCAGAAGCCCGACCCGCTCTTCGGTGCCCTCGCCGACCCCTACCGCCGCCCCCACGCGCAGGCGCCCGAGCTGGTCCTTGCTGGCATACGGGTGTTCGGAGGATTTCAGAATGTCCTTGACGGTGATCAGACCGCGCAATTCGAAATTGTCATTGACGACCAGTACCCGTTCCAACCGGTGCTGGTGCAGCAGACGCATCGCTTCCTCGATGCTGACCCCTTCCCTGACGGTCACCAGCCGGTCGCGCGGCGTCATGATGTTCTTCACCGGCTGATCGAGATTGTTTTCGAACCGCAGATCGCGGTTCGTGACGATGCCGACGACCTTCGAACCGTCCACCACGGGCAGGCCCGAAATGCGATGCTGGCGGATGAGAGCCAGCACCGTGCGAACGGTCATGTCCTGCGAAATCGTGATGGGATCCTTCACGACACCGCTTTCGAAACGTTTGACTTTGGCGACTTCGGCAGCCTGCGCCTTGGGCAGCATGTTCTTGTGGACGATACCGATGCCCCCTTCCTGCGCCATGGCAATGGCGAGACGCG
>JANXPQ010000302.1 GCA_025357235.1 Betaproteobacteria bacterium | reverse complement strand
CGCATCGAGCGTGGGCATGATCAGCAGATTGGCCTCGCCTTTCAACCGCGAGTTCGGGAAAATCTTCATGCGGATTGCCTCATCGAGCGCCGCATCGCCGTGCATTTCACCCTCGACTTCCAGTTGCGGCGCGCGCTGCTCGAGAATCTCGCGCGCCTTGCTCATCTTCAGTGCCGAAGCATTGCGCGAACTGCCGAAATTGGAATGCGACAGCAGCGCGATCTTCGGCGTGATCCCGAAACGCAAGACCTCGTCGGCCGCCATCATCGTGATCTCGGCGACCTGCTCGGCCGTCGGGTCCGGATTGACATAGGTGTCGCAGATGAACAGGGTGCGGTTCGGCAGGATCAGCATGTTCATCGCTGCGAACTGGTTGACACCCTTGCGCAGTCCGATGACGGTGGCGATGTATTCGACGTGCAGCGAGAACTGCGCAATCATGCCGCACAACATCGCATCCGCGTCGCCTCGGCGAACCATCAGCGCGCCGATCAGCGTGGTGCGCCGGGTCACTTCGCGCTTGGCGTATTCCACCGAGATGCCCTTGCGCTGGACCAGCGTGTAGTACTCCTGCCAGTAGTCGCGAAAGCGCGGATCCGAATTCGGGTTGACGATCTCGAAGTCTTTGCCCGGACGGATGCGCAGGCCGAATTTCTCGATGCGGGGAATGAGCACTTCCGGTCGTGCGATCAGGATCGGTTTGGCCACGCCCTCGTCCACCACGATCTGCACCGAACGCAGCACGCGTTCGTCTTCGCCCTCGCAGAACACCACTCGCGTCGGATTCTTCTTTGCTGCGCCGAATACCGGCTTCATGATCAGGCCGGAGTGATAGACGAACTGCGAGAGTTGGTCGCGATAGGCGACAAAATCGCGGATCGGCCGGGTTGCCACACCGCTTTCCATGGCGGCCAGCGCAACGGCCGGCGCGATCTTCACGATCAGGCGTGGATCGAAGGGCTTCGGAATCAAGTATTCCGGACCGAAGGACAACTCCTGTTCGCCATACGCGAGCGCGACGATGTCCGACTGTTCTGCCTGGGCCAGGTCGGCAATCGCGCGCACCGCCGCGAGTTTCATGTGCTCCGTAATGGTAGTCGCCCCGACATCCAGCGCGCCGCGGAAGATGTACGGGAAGCACAGCACGTTATTGACCTGGTTCGGATAGTCGGAACGTCCGGTCGCTATGATCGCGTCGGGACGCACCGCTTTGGCTTCGTCAGGCAGAATTTCCGGCGTGGGATTGGCCAGCGCCAGGATCAACGGCCTGGCGCCCATTTGTTTGACCATTTCCGGCTTGAGCACGCGTGCGGCGGAAAGACCGAGAAATATGTCCGCATCCGGCAGAATATCGGCCAGCGACCGCGCTTTGGTGTCCTTTGCATAGCGCGCCTTGTTGTCGTCCATCTCCTCCTTGCGCCCGCTGTACACCACGCCTTTGATGTCGGAGACCCAGATGTTGTCCATCGACAAGCCGAGGCTCACGAGCAAGTCGAGGCAGGCGAGTGCCGCCGCGCCGGCGCCCGAGCACACCAGCTTCACCTTGCCGATATCCTTGCCGACCACTTTGAGGCCGTTGAGTACCGCGGCGCCGACGATGATCGCCGTGCCGTGCTGGTCGTCGTGGAAAACCGGAATCTTCATGCGGCTGCGCAGCTGCTTCTCGATGTAGAAACATTCCGGCGCCTTGATGTCCTCGAGGTTGATGCCGCCGAAGGTCGGCTCCAGGCTGGCGATGATCTCAACCAGCTTCTCCGGGTCGCGCTCGTTGATTTCGATGTCGAAAACGTCGATGCCGGCGAATTTCTTGAACAGCACGCCCTTGCCTTCCATCACCGGCTTGCTCGCAAGCGGTCCGATCGGCCCGAGGCCGAGCACGGCCGTGCCGTTGGTGATCACGCCGACCAGATTGCCGCGCGCCGTGTAGTTGCGCGCAGTAGTCGGATCATTGACGATTTCCTCGCAAGCCGCGGCGACCCCGGGTGAATACGCCAGCGCGAGATCGCGCTGGTTGAGCAGGGCCTTTGTCGGGACAACCGAGATCTTTCCCGGTGTCGGCAAGCGGTGATAATCGAGTGCGCTTTTGCGCAGAAGCTCATCCATGTTTTCTCCGTCGTCAGGTATTGGAGTGATTATACGGGACGCATGTCCTGCGCTGCCTCTGCTGCGCAGCATTGCAGTTTGTCGCAAGCCGGGCTTTTTGCTATGGTTTCAACCATGCCTGCTTCGCAACGGCACCAGCTTGCGCTCACCCTTAATCTTGCTTATCCCGCACTCCGGCACATGAATTTCCCGACTCCAGGCATTCGCACCGAGCTTTATCCGGAAATCGAGCCCCTGCGCTCCGGCCACCTCAGGTTGGACGATCGGCATGAAATGTACTGGGAAGAGTCGGGGAATGCGCGCGGCGCACCGGTGGTTTTCCTGCATGGCGGCCCGGGCGCCGGCGCCAGCCCGATGCACCGCCGCTTCTTCGATCCGGCGCACTACCGCATCATCATTTTCGAGCAGCGCGGTGCCGGGCGTTCACGACCGCACGGGGACCTGACCGACAATACCACGCCGCACCTGGTCGCCGACATAGAAAAGCTGCGCACGCATCTCGGCGTCGAAAAATGGGCTATCTTCGGCGGATCATGGGGCAGCACGCTCGCGCTTGCCTATGTGCAGGCCCATCCGCAGCGTTGCTCGGCACTGGTTCTGCGCGGCATCTTCCTGTGCCGCAAGCTCGAGATCGACTGGTTTCTGTACGGCATGCGTTTCGTGTTTCCCGAAGCCTGGCATCGCTTTGCCGAATACATACCGCAACCGGAGCGAAACAACCTGCTTGCAGCCTATTCGATGCGGCTGAACAACCCCGATCCGCTGATCCACATGCCCGCGGCACACCAGTGGAGCATTTACGAAGGTTCCTGCTCCACGCTGCTGCCCAGCGCTTCGATAGTGGCGCATTTCTCGGAAGATGTCGTGGCACTGGGCCTGGCGCGCATCGAGGCGCACTACTTCACCAATAACATCTTCCTGCCGGAAAATTCCCTGCTCGACAATGCGTGGAAGCTGCGGTCGATTCCCCGCATCATCGTGCAGGGACGCTACGACATGGTATGCCCGATCGTTTCCGCCGACGATCTGCACAAAGCGTGGCCGGAAGCGGAATACACCGTCGTTGCCGACGCCGGTCACTCGGCCTGGGAACCCGGCATCAGCGCGCAACTGGTTGCGGCGATGGAGAGGCTAAAGAACAGGGACGAGGGCCGAGTAAAAGCCGAATAACGCTGCACATACGCGGTCGCGACATTCACGTTCTTCACGGCATTCACGATATTCACGGAGGGGTTGTATGAACGAGCACGTCGAATCACTCAATCAAATCAAAATGACAGTCATCGATCTGGCAATCAAGTTCGGGCCGAAGGTATTCGTCGCCATCGCCATCATGGTCGCCGGCTACTTCGCCGGCCGCTGGGTCGGCAAGGCCATGGCGGGCGGCTTGAGAAAATTCGACCTCGAACCGCCGGTTCGGGATCTTCTCGTGCGCGTCATCCGCATCCTGGTGCTGGGCATGTTCGCGATCATGGCGCTGCAGAACCTGGGCGTCGAGCTGTTGCCGCTGATCGCCGGAATCGGCGTCGCCGGCGCCGGCATCGCCCTGGCGATGCAGGGTGTGCTGGGCAATGTGGTCGCCGGGTTGACGATCATCTTCACGCGACCATTCCGCGTCAGCGAGTACATCTCGATCGTCGGCGTCGAGGGCAGGGTCGAGAACATCACGATGTTCAGCACCACGCTTACGCATGCAGACCTGTCGCGAGTGATCGTGCCGAACCGGAAGATCGTCGGCGAAATCCTGCACAACTACGGCAAGATCCGCCAGCTCAACATCACGGTCGGTGTCGCCTACGACACGGATCTGAACAAGGCGCTGGCGACGATCAGCGAAATCCTGCAGGGCAATCCGCGGGTGCTGAAAGATCCCGCACCGGGCCTCGGCATCAGCGTGCTGGCCGATTCGTCGATCGACATTTCCGTGAATCCCTGGGTGAACGTGCCCGACTTCGGACCGGCCGGTGGCGAGATCAACAAAGCCCTGGTGGAGACTTTCCGCAGCAAATCCATTGCCATGCCGTTTCCACAGCGGGAAATACGGATGCTGGGAAACGCGACCTGATCGCCCGTTGATCCGAAAGGCGCTCTATTGCCTGCGCGTCAGGCCCAGGGAATCCTGTAGACCTTGCCGGTCGCCTTCAGGGCCTCCAGCGTCCATTCTCCTCCCACACGCGGAATCAGCCATTCCAGGAAACGCCAGACATCTTCGTCGTTCGCTTCCGGATCGACGGGATCGAAGCCCGGGACCAACGCATGGATTTCCAGGCCGGAGGGAAACCGCTCTGCGGAGCGCGACATAAACACCACCCGGTATTCGCGTCCCGACGCGGCGCGAAAATAACCCGGCGGCCCGCCATCGGCGTGCGCGGCCGTCAAACCGAAGGCTTCGATCAACGCTTCGCGAAAACCGGGATAGTGGCCAAGCCGCTCCTCGATCATCAAGAAAACCGTGCGGAATTTTTCCGTACGGAGGTCTGCGGCGCTGACGATTTCGATGCTCATGTCTTTCTCCTGCGATCCTGGTCCTGCAGAAAAGCGAGGATTTGGCCGCAGATTTCTTCCGGCGAGTCCTCCTGCAGAAAATGCGATCCGGTCACCCAGAGCGGCCCTTTCGCATGCGGCAGCAGCGTCTTGAATCGTTGCGCGCACTCCGCGGGAAATACGATTTCCTCCTTGCCCCACACGATCAGTGCCGGAATTTTCGATGCGCGCAGCGATTGTTCGAGCCAGCGCATGGTGGCAGCCGAACGGTCCTCGTTTCGCAGCGGAATGAGGCGGGGAAACACGCGCGTGAGCAGCCGGCTGTCGTAGTCCTGCATCACAAACCGGTAGGCCGGCAATGCCTCTTCGAGAAACCGTTCGCGGTGCACAACCGACAGATAGAGCCCGCGCTCGACCAGGATGTTGCGCCGCTGGAACAGATAGGGTCCGACGACCGGCGCATGCATCATGCGCCACGGAAATACGCCACTGTGGAACGCGGTGGGTTCCGGCCAGGCCCAGGTGTTCATTACCACGATGGCTTTGAAGGCCGCGGGATTCAGCATTGCGCAGGCCAGTCCCGTCGGGCCGCCCCAATCCTGACAAACCACCGTCACGCGTTTGAGGTCGAGCCGGCGGATGAATTCCGCGAGATTGGCGATATGATTTTCCAGGCTGAAATCGTGTTCACGCGCGGGCCTTTCGGAAAGGCCGAAGCCGATGTGGTCGGGCGCGATGACGCGATAGCCGGCGGCCACGATGGGAGGAATGAATTTGCGATACAGAAACGACCAGGTCGGGTTGCCATGCAACAGCAGCACAGGATCGCCCTCGCCTTCGTCGACATAGTGCATGCGGTGGCCGTTGACCCGCAGGAACCGGCTTTCAAACGGGAAGTGTTTACGGATCTCCGGCGGCAGTGCGGATGCAAGGGAACTCATGGTCATGAAAGGAATATCGATCGCTGGGCTGGAATGATTTCCGGATTGCGCAGTTTGACACGGATGGAGAGCGGGTTTCCTGGCCGGCGCAGGCCGCAATAGCAGGCGAAAAAAAGCCCGGCATGGCCGGGCTTTCCACAAAACGAGGCAGGTCAGCCGGTGATCTGCACCAGGTGCCGCGTGCTCTCGACCGAGCGGCCACCGTTGGCCCACTCGACGTAAGCTTCATCCCCGACTAGAGCCTCGACCACGCCGTCGGTACGCTCCAATACCCCGAAGGTGCCGACCAGATTGACCTTGGCCCGCACCGCGATTCCCGGGCGGCGGGTGTCGAACAAGCGGCGAAAAGCAGAGATCATGTTCGGCTCCTCAGAACAGGGAATGAGTGCTCTTCGAATCGAGCAGGCGCAGGCGATACTCAAGCTCGCCCAAGTTCTGGGCTTGCGAAAGAAATGCCTCCACTTGGCGATTTTCCTGTCTGGCCAAGTAGTTATCGATGGAATCCAGCAATCTGCTAAATATGTTCATTTTTGGCCTCCTATGAGCCGTTCAAACCATTTATTGCACTGCGACATTATCTGCCTTTCCGGCAAAATATATACAAGGCAGATTGCATTGCTGCTATGCACTAAACGCGCGTAATTCCAGGGCACTGGGCGGCGAACTTGAAGGGAGGAATGAACAGGGAATGGATGGAGCTGCAGGGGCGTTTTAACGACAGGCCTCGAAACGTCCGGTCGGAAGGCAAACCGCGGGATTTCGAACCGGGGGACGGCTCGCCTCGACAATCGATCCGTGGAAAACGGGCTATGTCTGGCGCAATGGCGGGGTAAGGGTTGTGGCGAGACTGCCTGGACCGGATGTTTAGTCGATAGCCTCGGGATTCAATCATCCGGAGGATTTGCCGGACTTCGGTTTTTTTTCCGACGCAGGCTGCTTCGCCGATTCCTGGATCGTCTCCAGAGCCGATTTCTGCATCTCCAATGTCTTGGCCGTCATCTGCACGAAGGTCAGATTCATTTTCAGCCAGTTCTCCACGGCCTGGAGCTCGTGGATTTTTTTCTCGATCTCCTCGACATCCATGGTCGGCTGGAACATGCCGGGGATGGGAAAGGACATCGGGTTCCACATTTTCTGGAAGAACTCGAACAATTCCCTGGAAGAATCTTCAGCCATTTTTCACCTCGTTAGAAATGGAAACGGCCACCGGTTTCAGAACCGGCAGCCGCTAATGGATTCGCCGCAGTAACGTGACGTCGTGACGATCGTGACGCCGCATTTACTCGTACCTCGGACCTTATGGGCGGAGCCCGGTATCCAGCGAAGTCGGGCGTACCTCTTCTCTGCTTGGCCTCACATTGTGGGGCCAAGTATCCACGGCGCGAATTCGTCCTCGCCGTAACCCATTGCCTCGCTCTTGCTCTGCTCGCCGGATGCCGTCCTGAGGATGATTTCGAAGAACTGCTGGCCGACTTCCTGGATGCTGGCCTTGCCGTCGACGATCACGCCGCAGTTGATGTCCATATCGTCTTCCTGCTTGTTGAACATTGCCGTGTTGGTGGCGAGCTTCAGCGAAGGCGAAGGCTTGCATCCGTACGCGGAACCGCGGCCGGTGGTAAAGCAGATCATGTTGGCGCCGCCGGCGACCTGGCCGGTGGCCGACACCGGGTCGTAGCCCGGAGTATCCATGAACACGAATCCTTTGGCGCTGACGTGCTCGGCATATTCGTACACGCCCATCATTGCCTGGGTGCCGCCCTTGGCCACTGCGCCGAGCGACTTCTCCAGGATGGTGGTGAGGCCGCCCGCCTTGTTGCCCGGCGAAGGATTGTTGTTCATTTCGCCGCCCAATTTGGTGGTGTAGTCCTCCCACCAGTGGATGCGCTGGACCAGCTTCTCGCCGATTTCGCGGGTGGCTGCGCGTCGGGTCAGCAAATGCTCCGCACCGTAGACTTCGGGGGTCTCGGAAAGAATCGCGGAACCGCCGTTGCGCACCAGGATGTCCACTGCGGCGCCGAGCGCCGGATTGGCGGAAATGCCGGAGTAGCCATCGGAACCGCCGCATTGCAATCCCAGTGTCAGGTGAGAAGCCGGGACGGTTTCGCGCTTGACGTTATTGGCGTCAGGCAGCAATTCCTTGATGCGAGCGATACCGTCGGCCACGGTCTTCTTGGTGCCACCGGTCTCCTGGATGGTAAAGGCCTGCAATTGCCGGGAACGTTTCAATCCCTGCGCGGCCAGCAGATTGTTGATCTGGTTGGCTTCGCAGCCCAGGCCGATCATCAGCGATGAATGGAAATTCGGATGGGTGGCGTAGCCGGCCAGCACGCGGCGCAGCAGGTCCACCGGCTCCCCCTCGGAACCCATGCCGCAGCCGGTCTTGTGATGAATCGGCACCACGCCGTCGACGTTCGGATACTGCGCCATGAAATCTTCGTCGAAGAACTTGGCGACGGTGCGACAGACGTGGGCGGAACAGTTGACGCTGGAAATCACGCCGAGGTAATTGCGGGTGGCGACACGGCCGTCTGCGCGGATGATGCCCTGAAACGTGGCCGGGTTGGCGACGTAGTCGACCGGCTTGAAGTCCGCACAGAATGCGTAATCGCGCTGGAAGTCGCCCATCGCCAGATTATGCACATGCACATGATCGCCGGCCTTGATCGGCTTCACCGCGAAACCGATGATCTGGTTATAGCGGCGCACGGGTGAACCTTCCGCGATGTCGTGGGCGGCGATCTTGTGGCCGGCCGGGACCGTAACGAAGGCGCGGATTTTTTCCTTGATGATTTCGGTACCGGCCGGCAGTTCCACCCTTGCGATCACCACGTCGTCGGCAGGATTGAGGCGAATGGTGAGATCGGCGGCTTGCAACATTTTTTGGTCTCCTCGGTGGGCGCGGGCTGGGTAAGGGGAAGTATCGGGCCGCGCCGGATCAGTTCAAGCCGTCATTTTATGCTGGTGCGCCCGGTTTGGGGGAGAGGCAGTTCCGGGCTACGGTAGCCAGCGGGTGCCGTGTTAGCATTCCTGCTCCCCCGCCGGTGCGCGGCATCGGGGCAAAAAGCACAATACCCGATGAATTCCCGCCTGCTCGTCCTGTGTTTCGGCAATTTCATCATCGGCACCGGCACTCTGATCGTTCCGGGCATGCTGCCGGCGCTGGCGCATGGGTTGGGCGTCAATGTTCCGGTCGCCGTCACCGCGATCCAGGCCGCTGCGCAGTTCACCGTGCTCTCTTTCCTGGTTCCTTCCTTCAAGACGCTGTTCAACGCGTCGCCGGAAACCATCTCCATCCTCCTGGTGGCATTCGGCGCCACCGGCGTGGCCGGCAACATCATCGGTGCGCGCATGGTCGACCGGATCGGGGCCGCGAAAGTCACCCTGCTCGGCCTCATCCCGATGCTCACTTCGCATGTGCTCTGGCTGTTCGTTCCGGGTTCCTGGTTGCTGCTGGTTGCCTTCTTGCTGCTGTGGGGCAGGCTGCTTCTCGACCAACAGCGCGCAGCAGGCGCGGCTGGTCATGCTCTCTCCATCGCATGCACCGGTATCGGTGGCAATGAATTCGTCGGCAATGTATTTCGGACAAGCCGTGGGTACGGCGGCTGGCGCTGCCGTACTCGCCGGCGTCGCCGGGCCGTTTGCTTATACCGCACTGGCGCTGATCAGCGTCCCGCTGTTCGTCGTTTCCATCGTCGTATCCTTGCTCGCCGACCGCAGGAAAACCCGCGCAGCCTGAAAGAGGAACGGGCCAGGCCCCGTTCCTGGTCTTGCTTTCCTCTTTAACCTTTCCTCTGTTTTTTGTTAGTGCGATTCGCGCAGCAACGGCGTCCCGCTGCCGCCCACGAGAATATCCAGGTCGGCGCCTTCGTCCGCCTGATTCACGTGGTCGATGTAGAGCTTGACGTAACCGCGATCGGCCATCGGCTTCGGCGCCTTCCATTTTTTGCGGCGCTTCTCCAGTTCCGCGTCGGAAACATCAAGATGCAGTTTGCGCCTGGGCACGTCGATCTCGATCATGTCGCCGTCCTGCACCAGCGCCAGCGGTCCGCCCGCGGCGGATTCCGGCGCGCTGTGCAGCACCACGGTGCCGTAGGCCGTGCCGCTCATGCGCGCATCGGAAATGCGTACCATGTCGGTGATGCCCTTCTTCAGGATTTTGGCCGGAAGCGCGAAGTTGCCGACTTCCGGAAAGCCCGGATAACCAATCGGTCCGCAACCCTTCAGCACCATCACGCAGGTTTCGTCGATCTTCAGTTTCGGATCGTCGATGCGTTTCCTGTAGTCCTCGATGCTTTCGAACACGACCGCGCGGCCGCGATGCTTCATCAGCTTCGGCGTCGCCGCGGACGGCTTGATCACCGCGCCCTTCGGAACCAGGTTGCCGCGCAATACCGCAATGCCGCCCTGCTTCTTGAACGGCTTGTCGATCGGGAAGATCACCTTCGGGTTCCAGTTCCTGGCGGCCTTGACGTTGTTCCAGATGCTGTCGCCGCTGACCGTCATCGCATTCTTGTGCAACAAGCCGGCTTTGCCCAACTCGCGCAGCACCACCGGCAGCCCGCCCGCATAGTAAAAATCTTCCATCAGGTATTCGCCGGAAGGCATCAGGTTCACCAGGCACGGCAGCTTGCGGCCCAGCCGATCCCAATCGTCCAAGGTCAGCTTCACGCCGATGCGGCGCGCGAGGGCGAGCAGATGCACAACTGCATTTGTCGAGCCGCCGATGGCACCGTTGACGCAGATTGCGTTCTCGAATGCCTGTTTGGTCAGGATCTTCGACATGCGCACATCGTCCTTGACCAGTTGCACGATGCGCCGTCCGGCCATGTGCGCCAGCACGTAGCGGCGCGAATCCACCGCGGGAATGGCGGCGTTGGTCGGCATCGCCATGCCGAGCGCTTCCGCCATGGACGCCATCGTCGACGCGGTGCCCATGGTCATGCAGTGCCCGGCGGAGCGCGACATCGCCTGCTCGGCGTCCAGCAAGTCGTCGTCGTTCATCTCGCCGGTCTTGAGCATTTCCTTGAACTTCCAGATATGCGTGCCCGACCCGACGGTCTGGCCGCGCCAGCGGCCGTTCAGCATCGGCCCGCCGGAAACGACCAGCGCCGGCACGTCGCAGGAAGCCGCGCCCATCATCAGCGCCGGCGTGGTCTTGTCGCAACCGGTCAGCAGGATCACGCCGTCGAGTGGATGGGCGCGGATGGATTCCTCCACGTCCATTGAAGCCAGATTGCGGAACAGCATTGCGGTCGGCCGCATCACCGGTTCGCCCAGCGACATCACCGGAAACTCTAGCGGGAAGCCGCCTGCCTCCAGCACGCCGCGTTTCACGCGTTCGGCGATCTGTCGGAAGTGCGCATTACAGGGTGTGAGCTCCGACCAGGTGTTGCAGATGCCGATGACCGGGCGGCCATCGAACAGATGCGGCGGCAGACCCTGGTTTTTCATCCACGAGCGATGCACCATGCCATCGATGCC